>JAJPXG010000174.1 GCA_021205565.1 Lachnospiraceae bacterium
TGTCATGATGGCTGGTATACAGGTGTTTTATACCGCCGTGAATAATTCAGGATAAGTAAAAAATCTGGGAACAGGAGGAATATAAAAATGAAACTGATTGTACGTGCGGACGATGTCGGCTACACCATTCCCTACAATATGGGAACAGAGGAGGCCATTCGAAACGGTGTGGTCACCTCCGCCGATCTGATGCTGGACTGCCCCGGCTTTGAGGACGCGGTGGAACGGTTAAAAAAATACCCCTTCTTAAGCATCGGATGGCATTCCCACTTCTGGGGGAAGCCGGTATGCGATCCTGCAGAGGTACCTTCCATGGTGAATGAAAAGGGATGGTTCAAATTCAGAAAAGATCAGAGCTTAAAGGATACCTGCGACTATGATGAGATCGTAAAAGAATGCCGGGCGCAGGTAGAGCGCTGCATCCGGATGCTAGGAAAAGCACCCGATTATACGCATTCCAGCCGCGGCGGCGTTTTTGAGACAGCCAGAAGACAGGTCTGCGACGAATATGGCATTAAATATGGATTCTGCACCAAGAAAAAGCCGGACGGCGGATATGTGGAAACACCTTCCGAGGAATACGCATCTCTCGGCATTTATATGGTGAATCAGCCCGCCACCGTCTACAAGCCCAGCTTTGACGACTCAATGACCGTCCGCAAAACCTACAGCCCCGTAAAATATTATCAGAGCAACGCGGAGAACATGCTGTCAAAGGAGGTCTGCATCACGGCCTGGCATCCCGGCTTTCTGGACGATCATATTTTAAAGGAATCCAGCTGCACCGAGGCCCGCATCGTGGATATGATCGCGCTTTGCAGTGAAGAGCTGAAAGCGTGGATCAAGGAAAATCACGTAGAGCTGATCAATTACAGAGACGCCCTTTATGGCACGCACGATTACCAGAACCATCTGAAAGTGACGGGCAGCGATCTGGCCGTCAGATAACAGAAGAAAGATTGAGGTGATGTTTTTCAATGGCTTCTTCAACAACAACTAAAGTCGGGCGCGACCTGACGGAAGGCCCGATCTTTTCCACACTGCTGGTATTTGCCCTGCCGATCATTTTGGCCAACGTGATCCAGCAGCTCTACGGCATGGTCGACCTGGCTGTGGTCGGACAGTTTGTAGGTTCCGTCGGTACGGTGGGCGTCAATACCGGCGGGGAAATGGCAGATCTGATGCTGCCGATCGGTATGGGTCTCGGCACCGCTGCCCAGATTTACATCGCGCAGCTGATGGGGGCAAAGGATCATTCCAGGACGAAAGAGACTGTCTCCACGCTTCTGACCTTTTCCACGCTGCTCTCCATTGTGCTGGCAATCGGAATTATCATTTTCACCGTTCCTATTCTGAATTTGCTGAACTGTCCGGAAGAAGCAATGGGCCAGGCAAGCGCATACATGATCATTACCACCATCGGATATCCCTTTATTTTCGGATACAATGCGGTCTGCGGTCTGCTTCGCGGCATGGGAGAAAGCAAAAAACCGCTGTTTTTCATTATCGTTGCCGCCTGCATCAATATCGTCGCGGATGTTTTGTTTGTAGCGGTATTCCGCATGGAAGCTGCCGGCACAGCGCTCGCTACTGTGTTAAGCCAGATCGGTGCCTTTGCTGCATCCTTTTATTACCTGTATCAGTGCCGCGATAAGTTTGACCTGAAATTTGACCGGTCCTTTCTGAAAATGGAACCCGCCACCTTAAAGGTCCTGATAAAGCTCTCGGTTCCGCAGATTGCCCGCAGTCTGATGGTTCGTTTCGGTCTGCTTTATATCAACGCGAATATCAACGCATACGGTACAGAGGTTTCCGCGACAAACGGCGTGGGCAACAAGCTGCAGAAATTCCTGGAGGTCTTCATGCAGGGTGTGGATACCGCTTCAGCTTCCATGATCGGTCAGAACCTGGGCGCGAAAAAGACAAAGCGCGCAGGAAAAGTGACCTGGTGTACGCTTGCCATGACCATGAGTATCGCCGCCGTCATCTCGGTAATCGGGGTACTTTTCGGCAGACAGCTCTTTGGTATTTTCTCAAATGACGAATTAGTACTGGCTATGGGCGTGGTATATATGGAATTTATGGTGATCTATTTCTTCTCATCCGCCTTCGTCGGTGCCTTTCAGGCCATGGTCACCGGCTGCGGCTTTGTAAGTCTCGGCTTTGCCATCGGTCTGCTGGACGGTGTTGTATGCAAGATCGGCTTAAGTATTCTGTTTCTTCCCCTGTTTAATCAGGCGAGCGGTATTTTTGCCTTCTTCTGCAGCCAGATCCCGGACATTGTGACGCAGCAGGTCATGCAGACGGACATCGGCGCCATTCATAATTATGGCTATCTGGCGTATTTCCTGGGAATCGCCTGTTCCAGAATTGTCCCCGGCCTTCTCTGCTTCGGATATTTCCTGAGCGGAAAGTGGAAAACAAGAGAACTGGTCACGAAAAAGAAATAGTCTGAAAAGCATTTTAAAAAGGCGGAGTCCACTGCAGGCTCCGCCTTTTTTATATAATTCTGTCCGTATTATTTCTGATACAGAATTTCCAGAGGGTTCTTCTCCGGATGATATATCAGTTCTTCCAGTTTTCCGACGCCCATATGCAGAATCCTCTTCAGGATACCCCCTGCAATGACAAATTCCTCAGAACCGCCTGTGCGTACATAGCAGACGATAATCCAGGCACGGTTCTCCTTCCAGATAAAAGGAGTGTAATTGATCAGAACCTGCAGCTTCACTTCTTTCATGCTCTCCATCAGGATCGGAATCATAACAACGCCGTTCTCTTTTTCCAGAATCCCGTATCTGTCATTTTCCTCCATATGCTTTTCCAGATCCTGCTCGCTGATTTCTTCGTTTGCAAACAGGTGCGCCAGGTATTGATATACCTTTTGTTTTGAGGCCAGATTCACATAATGAAAGCTCTCATTTTTTAAATACGGCGCCTCCCTGTCATGCCGCACCTGCTCCAGATAGTCGTCCAACTCCGGACTCTGGTCTGTTCCCAGGCGCAGATCCACGTTCAGAACCGGCACCTCTCCGGAAAAGAATTCGATAATCTGCTTCGGATCCTTCACATCTGTCGTGATTAACAGGTCGTACTCGAAGAAGTCATCCTCCCTGGTTTCTCCATGCTCTCTGGGCGTGATGCTTTTGATCTCCCTGCCGTATCCTCTCCTGATGCTGTCCGCCAGAGACTGGGCATAATGAATCCCATATCGGGAAACCACCAGCGCATTCTGCACACAATACCCCCTGGCAGCGGTTTTAGACTGATGCTGAAAGAGATAAAACATACTGAGGATATCCCTCGTCTCATACAGGTGAACGTTATGCTTTCGTTCATAGAACCGCACAAATGAGATGCAGATATCCGTAGTGCCGAGTCCCCTGTGACTCACAAGGCTGACCGCCTCCGTATCATTGTAAACATGAAAAAGCAGTCTGTTCTGAAGCGCATATAGAAAACAGACCGCGTCTTCCAGAAAGGTTTCATCCAAAGTAACCTTATCAAAATACCAGTCGGCGGTCGGATCATGAATAAATTCCAGAATCTCCTGCCGCAGATTTTCGTAAACCGCGCTTCCCTTCAGCGCATAGTTGCGCGTTTCAAAGGAAAGAAGAAGCATGGATATCCCCAGGATGTCTTTTTCACACATGCAGTCACGGATGCGGGCAGGCAGCTCCTGCCAGAGCCGTTTCGCAAAGTCGTATTCTCCCGTACCCTTTACCGCGGCAATCTGTTCTTCTGAAAAATCATATCTGTTTCCGATATATTTCGCCCGGGACACGGACAGAAGAATATAATTTACCACCTTCGGTATATGCAGCAGCGGAATATAAAAATCATTCTGCCGTTCCAATGAACGGATCAGGATCTGCCGCACACGCGCATACCAGTCCATCCCGTCCATCATGAAAAACATGGTTTTGAAGGCGTACTCTTTTCTCGTATTCTCAGGGGTCAGCGTATATCCCTTATGCAGAAATAGCAGACACTGCCGCAGATTCCACTCGCTTCCCTCCACAACAAAGCCCGCGCTCCTGCGATTCACCAGCCTGAGGTCATATTTGGTCAGCGCCTTTCTCACCTGATCCAGATATCGGTTCATCGTGCTGTGCGAGCAGTACATCTCATCACAAAGCCGTTCCAGCGTCACCGGTGAAGCAGCGCTTATAATTCTTCGCAGCAAATACTCGATGTTCTGGTCATATTCGCTGCGGATGTGCCGGTTCCTCTTATACAGGTAACGGCTCTCGCTCAGATAAGGCTCCGCCAGCTTGCGGTTGAATACGCTCAGATAGCAACCCATCGCGGTCTTGGATTCCACCTGAAAGCCGTGCGAAGCCGCCTCTTCATTGATATATCCGATTTCCTTGCGCACAGTATTGATGGACACATCACAGCGCAGTGCCAGGCCCCTGGCGGAAACCGGCTCCCGCTCATCCATCAGGATATTCAATATTTTCCTGCCCGTCTCACTCTGCATAAATCGCTTCTGTCCCCCTGTCTGCCGCCTCCACAGGCCGCAATAAAAATCTGCCGTTTACCCGCTTATAAAAGGGCGTGTAAAAGTAAATTTTCTGTAAATAATTGTACAACATACCGCCGGACAGGTCAAGGACAGAAGCGCATGGAAGGCATTGCTTCAGGCAGCAATGCCTTCCTGTCTCAGCGGTATGCATATCGGCGGACCGAGCGACGCTCAGCCCCGATACTGATTATGTAAAACGCCCGCCTTCTGCAAAGCGGTCATCACAGCCGGAATCAGCACCAGCTGTAAAATGATGCCGGGAATCGCGTTTAAAAATGCACCCGCGATAAACATCTGCCAGCTGAAGGCCGTGCCTGCCACACCCAGCATAATGACCCTGACCACACCCCAGACCACGCGGCCGACGATCATGGCGCTGATCAGACTGATATAAAGGGAAGCCACGTTCTTTTTGTGGAAGCGGGCGTATAAAAAGCCGATCACCGAGCCATAGGTCGCCAGCTCAAAGGCCATGCCGAGCCCATTGGGATAAAATATGGGGTAGACAAAAATGGCTCCTCTTAAAAGCGGCGTGATAAAGCCGACGATCAGGCCGTACTGCCAGCCGCAGATCAGGCCGCAGAACAAAACCGGGATATGCATCGGCAGCAGCAGATTGCCAATCTGCGGAATGCCGCCGGTTATCGTGGGAAGCACAATGCCGATAGCCAGGAACATGGCAGCCAGCACCATCGTTCTGATGTTTTTCTGATTTCTGTTCATTTTTCTCTCTCCTCCGTTTTCGCCAAAAAAATAAGGCGCATCACTTCTCTTCTGAAAAGTCATACACCTTCCTGGCATATCATTCTGTATTATATTATCACTGCATTCTATTCTTCATAGAAACCCGGTGCTTCTGCGCCGCCGGCCCGCTTCCTGCGAACCTTTGACAGTCTAACATTCCCTGTCTGGCTCTGTCAAGAAAAAAATTCCCGGTTTCCAGCCCGGTGCTTCAGTCAACAGCACCTTTTCACTTCCTCCAACACCTCCTGCAGCAGGCGGGTGATGTTAAATTCGCTCACGCCCACCACAATATTATCGCAGTGATTGATCGGAATCAGGATCTTCTTCGCTGCGCTCTGCCCGATGGCCACCGCCATTTTCGGCGTAATCTCCCCGAAAAGAGAATCCGCAATCACAATCCCGATGGGGCCAATGATCACATCCGCCTTCCGGCTGCAGACCACCACCGCATTCTCCCCGGTCGCGGCATTGTCAGCCCCGGCCTTGAGCATCGCCGCCGTTGCCGCGGAGTTCGTCCCAACCGCAGTGATCACGCCCTGAGGGATGTTCTGTTTCATGGCTGTTACCAGCTGGCGGCCGATGCCGCCGCCCTGCGCGTCTACAATCAAAATATTCATACGTATCCTTTCGTCCGACATTTTCCTTGAAAATGTGCCCTGTTTTTGTTAAAATGTACCTCAATATGAGAAGTAACTCCCATAAATACGGGAGCATTCTCCCGCACTGATGAGGAAGGTAAAAACGGCGCTGCCATATTGTGGTTTATGTAGCGGAGGTAGTAAAATGGCAGATTCCAATATCACCAAAAAAGCACTCGCCCAGGCTCTGCGCGAGCTCATGGACGAGACTCCCTTTGAGAAAATCAGCGTCGCGCAGATCTGTGAGAAATGCGGCATGAACCGCAAAAGCTTCTATTATCATTTCAAGGATAAATACGACCTGGTCAACTGGATTTTTGATACGGATTTCATCAAGCTGATGTCCGACCGGACTCCCGATGACGAATGGGGCTTCATCGAGCGCCTCTGTCAATATTTCTATGAAAACCGCAGCTTCTACCGCCGGGCGCTGATGGTGCGCGGGCAGAATTCCTTCTGTGAGCACTTCCGCGAATTCATCTATCCTCTGTTAAAAGACCGCATGCAGACAGTGTCGGGCCGCGACGATATCCATCCGATGTGCATTGATTTCATGACGGACGCTTTTGAGTGCGCCCTGATCCGCTGGCTTACCGACAAAAACTGCATGCCCGCGGACCAGTTTATCCGGATTTTCCGGACGCTGATCGAGGAGACCTCCATGGATGTCTGCAGGCATATGGACGCTTTTAATCAGCCTGCGTCTTCTCCTTCGGGAACGCCTTTTTAAGGATCTGTGCCAGATCATTCCGAAAAACATTCAGCGCGGTATCCTGCGGCTCATTCATCGGACCGCACAGGTTTCCCTCACTGTCGAAGTCCGCGAAGCACGCATCCCCGGAAATAATCGCGTCCACTCTGCAGCTGTCATACCATGCCTCCCAGGGAATCGTCCCGAAAAGCTGCTCATTACGCGCACGCTCCACATAAGCGGCTGTCCGCGTCCGCACCTCTTTGGAGCAGTCCTCTGTCGGTAAAAGCGCCGTCAGCACGGCATGCACCTGCTCCGCACTGTAGAACAGATCACCATTGGCAACTGTCTCCGCATCCTGATCCCCATAGGCCTGATACGCCGCATAGAGATATTTCTTCTTTCTCAGGCGGTCAAATGCGGCCGTCTGCTCCTCCTCATAACGGACAATCGGCATCATGTTATAGATCTGTGCAGCGCTGTCCAGAAAATCTTCCGTAATGCTCTCCGGCTCACAGGCCACAATAAAAGCACTGTCCTCATGCTCCTTCATCAGGGGCAGCATTTCCGCAAGCGGACCGTCCTCAAATAATATCCAGGTATAAATTCCCAGTGCTTCCCCCTGTGAAAAGACATGGTCATACATCTCTGGTTTTTCCAACAGGATCTGCTCATCCAGGTGCAGAAACACCGCCCAGGGAATGTTGAAGCCAAGCTTTTTCTCATTTTCCCGAATGGTCTTCGCTCCCTCCGTGCAGCTGTTGAAGCCCACGTTCATGCCGATCCGCAGAATCCGCTCATGATCCACATGCGTCACAGCATCCCGGATCAGATCATAATAGGGACTGTTCTCATTTTCCAGCATCTTCTGCGCCACACTGAAAAAGTCGTTCTTAAACCGGCCCTCTGAAAAATTCAGCGCCATATCCACCAGTCTGCGAATACTGCGCTCCGGAGAATCTTCAATTTCCTTCAGTGTGTTTTTCACAACCGCCTCGGTCAGAATGCGGGTAATGTTATTTGCCATTGCGTCTGTCCTCTTAATAAGCAGATGATACCATGGATTGCTCCGTCAAAAACGGCCGCAGTCCCTTGTATCATCATAAACCGTAATTTTCTTATTTTCAAGCATATTCTCCCGCGCACCGATTGCAAGCGGCAATTTCTGATTTTGTCCCAAAAAGGGACACACACGGTCTTTTGTCCCAAAATCAGCCCAGCGCCACGTCCAGAATCATCATCAGCACGAACCCGACCGAAAAGGAAATCACCCCGATATTGGAGTGCTCTCCCTGCGAAATCTCCGGGATCAGCTCCTCCACCACCACATACATCATGGCTCCGGCGGCAAAGCTTAAGAGATACGGCAGGGCCGGAACAATCAGTCCGGCCATCGTGAGCGTTAAAACAGCCGCCAGAGGCTCCACCACGCCGGAGAGGAAACCGCAGAAAAAGGCCTTCCTTTTGCTCATGCCCCGTGACTGAAGCGGCATGGAAATGATGGCCCCCTCGGGGAAATTCTGAATGGCGATTCCTAAAGAAAGAGCCAGAGCGCCCGCCGCCGTAATCTGCGCGTTCCCGGCGAAAGCCCCGGCATACACCACGCCCACGGCCATACCCTCCGGGATATTATGGATCGTCACGGCCAACAGCAGCTTGGTGGTGTCCTTTAAATTGCACCTCGGTCCCTCGGCTTCAGAACTGTTCAAATGCAGGTGGGGCGTTATTTCATCCAGAAGAAGCAAAAATAAAATCCCGACACAAAACCCGACGGCCGCCGGAAAGAACGCGAGCTTCCCCAAACCTTCCGACTGCTCAATTGCCGGGATTAAAAGACTCCAGACCAGGGCCGCCACCATCACGCCCGCCGCGAAGCCCGTCAGCATCCGCTGCACCTGCACACTCATCTGTTTTTTCATCAGAAAAACGCAGGCCGCGCCCAGCGTCGTCCCCAAAAGCGGTATCATCAGTCCCAGAAAAATGTCCATATATTCATTACCCTCTTTATTGTCCTTCTCAAAATAAAAGGCAGGGCTCTGTGCGCGGATTCCCGCCTCTGATTCCATAATATGCAGAATACCGCAGGCCGTGCATGCCGGTATGGCTGCCTTTCACAACCTGCCTGGATGCCCCTTTGGGCCGCAGCTTCATTCTCTGCCGGATTGAAAGGGAAGCAAATTGCATGACGGATTTTCTCATGCGAAATAATTAAGATAAATCATGGCAGCGCCCAGCACAGTCAGGATCACGCCCGTGACTCTGCCCACTGTTTTATTATTCACCCGGTTCGCGAACTGCGCGGAAATCAGGGACGCGGCCGTCGCGGTGATAATGCAGACAATCAGGACATTCCACCGCTCCAGTACAATTGCCGGATGAATCACAGAATGGCTGATGAAGCCGATCAGAGCCGTGAATGTCATGATAAAGGTGCTGGTGCCGACGGCGGTCTTTAAATCATACCCCAGAAACGCGGTGAAGACCACGAGCATCATCATCCCGCCGCCGGTGCCCACGAAGCCCGTTCCGAAGCCGATGGTGAGGCCGAAAAACAGGGAAATGGTAATCTCCTTCACGCCCAGACGGACATTGGAGCTGTCCGCGCCGGTTCTGGAT
>JAJPXG010000163.1:0-7945 GCA_021205565.1 Lachnospiraceae bacterium
GTCTGTGATTATATCACCCGTCTCGCGGCAGTGAACGATAAAGTAAAGGACCGCCTGATCCTGATCCCCCGAATCTACACCAACAAACCACGCACCAACGGCGACGGCTATAAAGGGCTGGCCAGCCAGCCCAATCCCAATCAGAAGGAAGATTTCGCCGCCGGACTTTTAGCTGTCAGACACATGCACACCCGTGCCATGCGCGAGACCGGCTTAAGCGCTGCCGACGATAATCAATATCAAGATAACTGTCCAAAACTTAACAAACTGCTCTCCTATGTAGCCATCGGCGCCCGTTCCGTGGAGGATCAGCATCATCGCTTAGTCAGCAGCGGTTTTGACGTGGCAACAGGTATGAAAAACCCGACCAGCGGTGATTTCACTGTCATGCTGAACTCCATCTATGCCGCCCAGCAGAAGCACACCTTCACGTTCCGCGGCTATGAAGTCTCTACTGACGGCAACCCGCTTTCCCACGCCATTTTAAGAGGTTCCACCAGCAAAAACGGCAGAAACCTGCCCAATTACCATTACGAGGATCTCATCAACCTGCTGAACATGTATCAGGAACGGGAACTGCAAAACATGGCCTGTATTGTGGATACCAATCACTCCAACTCCAATAAGCAATTCAAGCAGCAGATTCGCATTGCAAAGGAGGTACTGCACTCCCGCAGGCTTGACAATGATATTCATAAAATGGTCAAGGGACTGATGATTGAGAGTTACATCGAAGAAGGCAGCCAGAAAATCGGTGAAGGCGTGTACGGCAGATCCATCACGGATCCCTGTCTGGGCTGGCAGGATTCCGAAGAGCTTATCTACCACATTGCCGAGATGGCGTAAAGCCTTCGGTCCACTTCCCGGATATCCCGGATTCTTTTCTTTGCATTTAAAGCGGTGCAGGCATGGATCAGTGCCTGCCACCGCTTTTTGTATGCGCTGTTTTTCATTCGATAATGTCCGAAATGTTCCTCAGCCTTTCCACCTTCCAGCATCTGATGAAGCAGTACTCCCAGCGCAAAAATATCGACTCTCTCATCTGCTCTCTCCAGATGCCAGCACTCCGGCGCAGCGTATCCGGGTGTTCCCCGGAACCCGATACCGCTCTGGTCCTCTCCTATCTTCCAGGCATTCCCGTAATCCAGGAGCATGACGCCGTCATTCTGGGTCAGAAGAACATTTTCAGGCTTTAAATCCCCGTAAATCACCTGCTCTTCCGAAGCGTGAAGAATGTAAAGAATTCTGCACAGCCGTCTCCCGATATTCACCGCTTCGGACTCAGATAAAGTCAAAGACCGGTCAAGCCGGTCCCGCAACGTCTCTCCCTCATAATATGGCATGGTATACCAGGGAATGCTGCCGTTTGTTCCACAATGATATAAAAAAGGAATTCCTTCCCCACGCAGCCGCTTTAACAGATCGATCTCTCTGTACATGGCCCAGCAGGCTTTTTGAGAAGCTGCAGCGCTCTTACGCACCAGCTTCCAGGAAACATGACTGTTATGTAAGAGAAAGATACAGGACATCGTCCCCTGATGCAGCTTTCTTTCCACCTGCCAGTCATCGCACATCAGCGCAGTGGAAGAAAATATGCTTTTGTCCATGGTGCCTAACGGGCCTCCCACAGCATAAAATAGGCATAGCTTAGGCTGTCCTCGGCAATGCAGTCCATAATATTCTGCTGCCAGATATTTCCCAGCGCCTGAATCTCACGCTCCCTGTTCTCACTGACACAGGCGTTTCCTGTCGTCAGTTCATTCCTCATCCTTCTCAGCTCCTCTTCAAGCGGCGGCATTTCAGCCGTACCTTCTTTGTGCAAGCCTGCCCCAAGTGAAGAATCCATGGAAAATTCGCCTTCCTCCACCCTTTCTCCGGCTCTGAACAGCTTTTGTCCGTAGTACAGATACATTCTGCACCCCATGCCGGAGCAGATCCTCATAAGCTCTCTTTTCACCTCTGTCTCCCCTTTTTCGATTGCGGCTCCCATTTCATCCGTAAACCATTTTCGAAGACGTTCCCTGTTCTTAACCAGTAATTCCCTGTCCTTCCAGACAGCCCATACCACGATATCTCTGTCCTCCATTTTCCCGGCAAGACTTACCATGTGCTGATTGCTGTCCACACTTTCGTGATCGATATAACTTTCTGTATGAAACATATTTTTGTCAACCGCCCCCGCAGGGCGGTCATCCTCCCTTCACTATATATAGGCACGGGAGAGCCAAATTATCGCACCGCAAAAGGATTAAATTTTTATAAACTCATGAATGAAGGGCGCTCATTACATCAGAATACCTTTAAAAAACTCTTCAGCCATACGGGATGCACCATACTCTCCAGATACACTCCAATTCCAAACAACGCCGTCAACACAATAAAATACCATGGTTTTTCAGAAAGCAGGCGTACTCTCTCATATCTGTCTCCCCGGTTCTCACAAAGCGTAAGACCACATAAAACCGCAGCCAGATAGAAAAATATATAAGGTATATACAAAAAAATCCAGAGCAGAATTCCTTTCAGATAATACTGCTCCAGACAGGCCTGCAGCCATATTCCCGCTTTCACCCCCATGAAAAAGCCTGTCAGCTTCAGAGCCACTTTTCCGATCCCATACCACCACATGATCGCCAGTAGCCCAAAGACAAATGCTCTCCTCGGCAGCAGATAAAAAAAATAAGCACGTCCTTCCATCAGGCTGTCCCTTACCAGATATAAGCTGTCCTCATCCAGAAGAGATATGTCCTGCAGCAAATCCTCTCTGCAGAGCATGACCAGAATGCAGCCCACAGTAAAACCCAGACCCAAAATCACACTGAGGTATTTCACCCCTCAGATATAATGGACCTTATCCTCTACATGCTCTTTCCAAAAACTCAACTTGTGCGCCGTCCTTTCTCAGTATTCTATGCGCGGACGCGGGCATTTAGAAGGGAAGCAAAAAGAGGATCCCCCATCTTACGGAAATCCTCTTTTGTCTTTTCATCTCATATTCTGTTCTGAGGCAGCCTGAACTTACTGCATGCCGGCCTGTGCCATTACCTCTGCAGCGAAATCATCCTTTTTCTTTTCGATGCCTTCACCGGTCTCAAAACGAACGAAGCTCTTCACGGAAAGCTTTGCGTTGTTGGCCTTAGCCACCTGCGCGATATACTGGGAAACGGTCTGCTTGCCGTCCTCCGCCTTCACATAGATCTGATCCATCAGGCAGATCTCTTTGAATTCCTTATTCAGACGGCCCATAATCGTGCCGTTGATCACCTTTTCAGGCTTGCCCGCAAAGGAAGGATCGTTGGCAATCTGCTCTTTTAAGATAGCCATCTCGTGCTGTCTGTGCTCCTCGGAAATCTCGGAAGCCGTCACAAATTTCGGACGCAACGCTGCGATCTGCATGGCAATATTGTTCATAGCCTCTTTGATATTGTCATTGACCACATCCGTCACAACATCTACGATAACGCCGATTCTGCCGCCGCCATGTACATAGGTGGCCACAAAGCCATCCTCTTCCACAACCTTCTCGAAACGACGGATGGTCAGGTTCTCACCGATCACGGCAACCTTCTCCACCAGAGCGTCCTTCACGGTTACCTCCGGCTTCTCAAGCCAGGGCTCAGACAAGAACGCATCCAGATCCTCGGAATTGCTCTTCACAGCCTGGGTCGCCACGCTCTTCACATAAGCCTGGAAATCCGCGTTCTTGGCAACGAAATCTGTCTCGGAGTTCACCTCCACCACAGCTGCGGTGTGATCATCCTCTTTTACGATCGCGCACAGGCCCTCCGCCGCAATACGGCCGGCTTTCTTCTCAGCCTTTGCCTGTCCGTTTTTTCTTAAGAAATCAACAGCGGCCTCCATGTCGCCATTGGTCTCGGTCAGCGCTTTTTTGCAGTCCATCATACCTGCGCCGGTCATCTCGCGCAGTTCTTTTACCATTGCTGCTGTAATAGCCATATAATTATTCTCCTTTATTATGCTTCTTCGGCAGCTACTTCCTCAATGTCAGTCGGCTCGCTCTCTGCCTGTGCCGCCATAAGAGCCTCCTGAGAATCAGCGGTCTCGCCCTGGTTCGCCTCGATAACAGCATCCGCCATCTTGGAGGTGATCAGTTTGACCGCGCGGATCGCGTCGTCATTGCCCGGGATGATATAATCCAGCTCCTCCGGATCACAGTTGGTATCGCCAATGCCGATCAGCGTAATGCCAAGCGTATGGGCCTCCTGCACACAGATACGCTCCTTCTTGGGATCCACCACAAAAATCGCATCCGGGATTCTCTCCATATCTTTGATACCGCCAAGGTTTTTCTCAAGCTTCTCCCACTCTTTGCGCAGTGCCACAACTTCCTTCTTGGGCAGAACGTCAAAGGTGCCGTCCACAGCCATATTCTCGATCTCTCTGAGTCTGGCGATACGGCTTCTGATGGTTCTGAAATTCGTCAGTGTGCCGCCCAGCCATCTTTGATTGACATAGTACATACCGCAGCGCTCAGCCTCGGTCTTAACCGCGTCCTGGGCCTGCTTCTTCGTTCCCACAAAAAGAATAGTACCGCCGTTCGATACTAACTCCACCACTGCCTTATAGGCCTCGTCCACCTTAACCACAGACTTCTGCAGGTCGATAATGTGGATACCATTTCTCTCGGTGAAGATATAGGGAGCCATCTTAGGGTTCCATCTTCTGGTCTGGTGGCCGAAATGTACGCCGGCCTCCAACAGCTGTTTCATTGAAATAACGCTCATATTATCCTCCGTTTGGTTTTTCTTTCGCCTGCCATCCCGGCTTCCCGCGTTATGGAAACCATCTTTGCTGCTGCTCCGAAAGGAGACCGGCAGTAAATCGGCAGACGTGTTTTTTAGTCAACATTTAATATTTAACACAAAAACACCCTATTTGCAATAGGGTGTTTGTATTTTTTTCATATTTTTGCGATCAGCAGCCTGAAACCCGAAGAAAGCGGTCAGCCTTTATTCAGACTTTTCTTTAATTCCGCAACCTCACTGTAGACAACATCATTCAGGACTTTGATATAAGTGCCCTTCATGCCGGAAGACCTGGATTCGATGATGCCCGCCGATTCAAACTTACGCAGTGCATTGACAATAACGGAACGGGTAATCCCGACTCTGTCTGCTATCTTGGATGCCACGAGAATCCCTTCTGTGCCGTCAAGCTCGTCAAAAATATGAACGATCGCCTCCATCTCAGAGAAAGAGAGTGTGTTGATGGCGGATTTGACGACATTGACCTTGCGAACCTCCTCGGCGTTTTCCTCGTTGACAGCGCGCAGCATTTCGAGTCCGACAACTGTGGAACCGTATTCGCACAGAATAATGTCGTCGATACCGTACTGCTCCTCATTACGGTATACAAAAAGCGTACCGAGCCTCTCTCCTGCAATCTCAATGGGAGAAATTACCGCCTGAAAACGACGGATATCCTCATTTTCAAAGCCGAGCGTCAGAAGATTTACATTTTCCTTTGTAGACAGAACGCCCAGAAGCCGTTCATTGAGCAGGCCGTCAATAAAGCCTCCCACTCCCACATCGATCAGCTCGTGAATGCACTCCACATTTTCCGAATAGCTTAAGCCCAGCACCTTTCCCTTCTTGCTGATTACCAGAACATTGGAGGCGATGATCTCCTTCATGACCTGGCAGATATCCGTAAAAACCACTTTACTGGAATTGTTATTATGCAGTAGCTTACCTATTTTTCTGGTTTTATCCAACAGCTGTACACTGCCCATTTTGCAAATATCCTCCGTGTATCCCGCTGCGCTTAAAGGTGGTACCGTTGATAACTGCATACCGCGCACCGGTATCATTGTCTCACTACAAGGCGTAGTATAGCACGACAATTGAGCAAAATCAATGAAATTATCGGAAAATTATTCATTTTTTGATAATTTCACGATTCTTGCTTCAATTCGGACAATTCTGACTCTTTCGGCTTCTGCCAGACCATGTAATCACAGTCCGGATTATGGATGCAACCATAATACCTGCGACCCTTGCGGGTCCTGCGCACAACGATATCGCCTCCGCATTTCGGGCACTGTAAACCGATTTTTTCATAATAGGGCTTGGTGTTGCGGCATTCCGGAAACCCAGGGCAGGCCAAGAATTTCCCGTGAGGGCCGTATTTATACACCATCATCCGGCCGCACAGTTCACAGGGCACATCGCTGACCTCATCCTTCACTTCTACCTTATCAAGCTTTTTTTCCGCTTCCATTACCGCTGCGTCCAGATCCGGGTAGAAGTTGCGGATGATGCTCTTCCACTCCACCTTTCCCTCTTCGACACCGTCTAAAAGAGATTCGACCGTAGCAGTGAAATTCACATCCACAATGGTTGGGAAATTCTCCACCATCATGTTATTGACCACATCGCCCAGCTCAGTCACGTAAAGGTTTTTCTTTTCTTTTGTGACATAACGACGGTTGAGCAGAAGCGTAATGGTAGGCGCATAGGTGCTGGGTCTGCCAATACCGAGCTCCTCTAAGGTTTTGACAAGACTCGCTTCCGTAAAGTGAGCAGGCGGCTGTGTAAAATGCTTCTCGCCGGACAGCTTTTCAAGAGCAGCCTCGCTTCCCTCCTCCACTTCTTTTGTCAGCCTGATATTGTCTGATTTTTCCTCATCCGAACCGCCAACGGCCAGAAAGCCGTCAAACAGGGTTCTGGACGCACTGAAGGTAAAAAGATGTCTGCCGGCCGCCACCTTCACAGTGGTCGTCTCATATCTGGCTTCCTTCATTACAGCAGCCACAAAACGGCGCCAGATGAGCTGATAAAGCCTGAACAGATCCCGGGGCAGGAGATCCTTTAGCTCCACCGGTGTTCTGGTGACATCGGTAGGACGGATTGCTTCATGAGCATCCTGGACATTCTGCTTATTCTGATTACCGTCACGCAGCTTCCCGATATACTGAGCGCCATAAACTTCAGATACATACGCGTCAGCCGCGCTTAAAGCTTCCTGCGAGATACGGGTAGAATCAGTACGCAGATAGGTAATCAGCGCCACGGTTCCATACCCTTTTACAGAAACTCCCTCATAAAGCTGCTGTGCCAGCCGCATGGTTTTCTGCGTGGAAAAATTTAACGTCCTGCTGGCCTCCTGCTGCAGCGTCGATGTCGTAAAAGGCAGCGGAGCTTTTCTGATGTGCTCGCTTTTTTTCACGGATCTGACCAGATATTTTTCCGATTCAAGCTACTGTTCGAACGACCTGACCTGTTCTTCACTCTTTAAATCAACCTTTCCTGTCTCATCCCCGTAATAAGAGGCCCTGACCGCCTTCCGCTCGCCGCAAAGCTTTAAATCAGCTTCTAACGTCCAGTATTCCTGCGGGATGAAGGCTTCAATCTGGGCTTCCTTATCACAGATAATGCGAAGCGCCGCAGACTGCACGCGGCCGGCGCTTAAACCGCCCTTGATTTTTGCCCACAGAAGCGGGGAAATCCGGTATCCCACCATTCTGTCCAGACAACGGCGCGCCTGCTGAGCATCCACCCTGTCCATGTCGATCTCTCTGGCATGTTTGATCGATTCCCTGACCGCATTTTTGGTAATCTCGTTGAACGTGATCCGGGAGACCTTCTTTTCATCCAGCTTCAGCGCGTACATTAGATGCCAGGAGATTGCTTCTCCCTCCCGGTCCGGGTCGGTTGCCAGATAAATCTTATCTGCTTTTTTGGCCGCCTTGCGAAGAGTTGATAAAAGCTCCCCTTTCCCCCGGATGGTAATATAATGAGGTTCGTAGTCATTGTCCACATCGATTCCAAGACTGCTCTTGGGCAGATCCCGGACATGACCATTTGATGCCATCACCTCATAGTTACTTCCCAGAAATTTTTTGATGGTATTCACCTTGGCAGGTGATTCTACGATTACTAAATATTTTGCCATTCCATTCTTTCCATCTGATGATACAAGGGAC
>JAJPXG010000163.1:7955-9163 GCA_021205565.1 Lachnospiraceae bacterium
TCAGAAATCGAATGCCCGCATTCGTATTTGTGACCTTGGGGACCGCAACAACATGAGGAAGGAGCAAATTTGACCGTTTTTTGGACAAATTTTGCGGATTCCGAATGGTGTTATGGATTGCGAGAGTGGTTTTTGCGGAGCAATCCATAGTATCATCTTTACAAAAAATCTTCCCAGCCCGCTCGACGCACACTATACAACAATTTTTTTTGAAGCGCAAGCTTTTTTTAACAATTCAGAACAGCACGCCACAGGTCTACGCTCCGCTTCGGTCCGCGCTAAACGGATGTCCCCCGGACATCCAGCGCCGTTCCGCTCATCCCGAAATGAAAAGACAGCCCTTAGCAGATAAACCTGCACAGTCTGTCTTTTCATTTCGATGCTGTTCTGAACTGTTACGCAAAAAAACGGGCTGCCCTTCGGACAGCCCTCATTCTTCTTACTCCTCTGTGCTGATGATCTCGCGCTTATTGTAAGAACCACATGCCTTGCAGACTCTGTGCGGTACCATCAGAGCGCCGCATTTGCTGCATTTTACCAGCGTAGTGGCGTTCATTTTCCAGTTCGCTCTTCTACGGTCTCTTCTTCCCTTGGAAGATCTGTTCTTTGGACAAATAGACATCGTTACACCTCCTTATCCGCGTTAATGATATCTTTTATCACTGCCATTCTGGGATCCGGCACAAAATCATCACAGCCGCAGTCTCCCAGATTCAGGTCCTTGCCGCACACTTTGCAAAGCCCTCTGCAGTCCGGCCTGCACAATATCTTCGCCGGCCAGTTCATGAGAATTTCATTGAATATCAGACGTTCCATGTTTAACTGATATCCGTCCATAATCTCCAGATTATCCTCCGCCTCATCGGCAGGGACACAATCCGGCGCGTATACAGTCCTGTCAACATGTATATCCAGCTTCTCAGGCACCGGTTTTAAGCACCTGTCACAGTACATATCGAGGACAATATAGCCGTCCGCTCTGATCCCGGCTCTGCCATCCTGCTCATAGACACAGTCGAGTGTAAAAGGTGATTTCTCCAGGACAGAAAACTCCTGTCCCCTGTAACACGCTTCTGTAAATTCCACTGTATACTGCTGATGAATATCAGAGCTTCCATTCTGAAACACATTGGACAGATCAATAAACATAGTATCTCCTAATCCATACCAAATGATTATACATACAACTCTTTTCTTTGTCAACCGGA
>JAJPXG010000116.1 GCA_021205565.1 Lachnospiraceae bacterium
AAATCAATGTGCGTGAAATCGTCCAGATTGATGATCGCTCCGATTTTCGCCGCGTACTCAAATTCCTCCGCGGGAGTATCATTGGAGGAAAACATGATATCCTCCCCCTTCATCCCCAGCGCGTGAGAAAGCTGAAGCTCCGTCAAAGAGGAACAGTCCGTTCCGCAGCCGTAATCCCGCAGGACATCAATGATATATGGATTTGGCGTCGCCTTCACCGCGAAATATTCCTTATACCCCGGATTCCAGGCAAATGCTTCCTTTAATTTCCGCGCATTCTCCCGGATACCCTTCTCATCATAAATATGAAAGGGTGTCGGGTAAGTTTTTACAATTTCTTCAATCTGTTCTTTCGTCACAAACGGTGTTTTTTTCATAATCTCCCTCATTGTGTATGTCTTTAGTTTTCATTGAACGCATCTGAAAATATATGAAGTATCAGAAAATATTGAATGAAACCCTTGCGATAACGTAAGGGCTGTCATTTTATAAAAGATAAGGCGAGCTTTGCGGCTGAGCGCGAGCCGTTCTTTTTTAAAATGACAGCCCGTACCTTTGCTGAAATAACAGCCCGTACCTTTGCTGAAATAACAGCCTGTGCCTCTTTGTTAACCCCGATACACTATACTATATTCTCAATCTGCCAGTCAATAGCCTCCACCCCGTTTTTTACCAGGAAATCATTGCACTGGCTGAAATGCCTGCAGCCGAAAAATCCTCGGTATGCGGACAGCGGACTCGGATGCGGCGCCTCCAAAATCAGGTGCTTCGGATTATGCAGCATACTCTTTTTCTGCCGCGCCGGCGTTCCCCACAAAAGGAACACAATCGGCCGATCCTCCTCATCTAAAACGCGAATCGCAGCATCGGTAAACTCCTCCCATCCGATATTGCGGTGAGAATTTGCCTGGTGCGCGCGCACTGTCAGCACCGTATTCAGTAACAATACACCCTGTTCGGCCCACTTTACCAGATAGCCGTTATTCGGAATATAACAGCCAAGATCGTCATGCAGTTCCTTATAAATATTCTCCAGTGAGGGTGGAATCTCCACCCCCGGCTTCACTGAAAAACAAAGTCCGTGGGCCTGGCCGATATTATGATACGGATCCTGCCCCAGAATCACTGCCTTCACCTCATGCAAAGGCGTCAGATGAAACGCATTGAACAGATCGTCCGCCTGCGGGAAGACCTGATAATGCTGATATTCATACTGTACCTTCTGATATAATTTCCTGTAATATTCTTTCCTGAACTCAGGTTTCAACGCTCCAAGCCAGTCATCAGAAATCGGCGGCATATTCTTTTACAGGCGCACACTGACGCCCCGCTCCCTTAAGTATTTTTTTAAATCTGTGATATCAAGCTCATGATAGTGAAACAGACTGGCGGCCAGCGCAGCGTCCGCGCCTCCCTTAGTCAGTGCTTCATAAAAGTGTTCTTTCGTCCCGGCACCGCCGCTGGCAATCACCGGCACATTGACTGCGGATGAAACCGCTTTTGTCAGTGCAATATCATAACCGGCCTTCGTGCCGTCGCCGTCCATACTGGTCAGCAGAATTTCTCCGGCGCCCAGTTCCACACCGTGGATCGCCCATTCCACCGCGTCAAGCCCTGTGTCAATTCTTCCTCCGTGCTTATACACATGAAAGGTTCCGTCCTCGTGGCGCCTCGCGTCAATCGCCAGCACCACACACTGCGAGCCAAATATTTCAGCTGCCTCCCGGATCAGCTCCGGTCTGTCAATGGCTGCGCTGTTGACAGATACCTTGTCGGCTCCTTCTCTTAAAATCTGCTTAAAGTCCTCGATGGTACGGATACCCCCGCCCACCGTAAACGGAATAAAAACGGTCTCAGCGACTCTTCTCACCATATCCGCCCGGATGGCCCGCGCATCGCTGGATGCTGTAATATCCAGAAAAACCAGCTCATCAGCGCCCGCCTCTCCGTAAAGACGGCCTGTTTCCACCGGATCCCCGGCGTCCCTTAAATTTACAAAATTGACGCCCTTGACAACCCTGCCGTTATTGACATCCAGGCAGGGAATGATTCGCTTGGTATGCATGAAAGTCCCCTCTATTATGATATGGAAATAAAATTCTTCAGAATCCGTAATCCCACCCTGTCGCTCTTTTCCGGATGAAATTGACAGGCAAATACATTGTCATGCTCCACTGCGGCATGAAAAGTAACTCCGTAATCCGCCGTTGCTGCCACATCCTCTTCATTTGCAGCAATAAGATAATAGGAATGTACAAAGTAAACATAACTTCCCTCTGAAATTCCCTGAAACAAACGGCTTTCTTTGGGAAAGTGCAGGTCATTCCAGCCGATCTGCGGAACCTTTAAATGGAAGTCCGCATCAGAAGCCCGCATGGCTACCCCTGCATTCGTATCATCAGACATGCACCGAACCTGTTGAGGCTGTCCCTCCGGGAAACGAACAATCCGTCCCGGTAAAACACCAAGCCCCCTCACTCCCGGACTTTCCTCGCTCTCCTCAAATAAAAGCTGTAATCCCAGACAAATGCCAAGAAAAGGCGTTCCCCGGCCCACAATCTCACGGATCACAGGAATAAGCCCATACTGTTCAAGCCGCTCCATGGCCGCTCCAAAGGCACCCACGCCCGGCAGGATCACCCGATCCGCGGCAAGAAGCAATTCAGGCTTTCTGGCAACCACAACCTCTTCGTCCAGATACAGAAGCGCTTTCTCCACACTTTTCACATTACCCGCGTCATAATCGATGATCCCTGTCATGCTTCTCTTACGCTCCTCACCTTATCGCGGCCCTTTTCCAAACCGCGTCCTCTCATTTCATCATATCAATCATTCCTGCTCTACCTTCTCCAGGGTAAACCAGAAGACGACGCCGTCTTCCACATTGTCTACACCATATTGCTGCCCCATTCCTTCCACTATGGCCTTCACAATGGACAATCCTACGCCACTGCCTCCATAGGTTCGCATGCGAGCCTTATCTATCTTATAAAATTTCTCCCATACCCTGGTAAGGCTCTCTTCCGGAATATGACTGCCGGAATTATAAACAGAAATTCTGATCTGTTTTCCAATATCCTCCACGTTTACTTCAATCCGCCTGTCATCCCCGCAGACATAATGCGCCGCGTTGCTGACATAATTCATCAGTACTTCTTCCACCTTGAACTCATCGCCCCAGGCATACAGACTGTCCGGGCAATGTAAGGTCAGCTTCGCCCCACAGTCTGCAAAAAGGATTTCCGCGCCGGACAGATAATTGCGTACTAACTCCGCCGCATCAAAGCGCTCCATGGTAAAGCTGTCCCGCCCCTCTTCTAACTCATTTAAGCTTAATAGGCTCTTTACCATCCGGTTCATCCGTTCACTCTCATCCAAAATGACGTCCAGATACTCATTTAAAGTCTCAGGGTCATCCGCAATCCCATCCTTTAAGCCCTCAGCATAGCCCTGAATTAAAGCAATCGGCGTTTTCAGCTCATGAGAAACACTGGAAAGCAGCTCCTGGCGCTGTTCATCTATGGCGGTCTTTTGCTCCAGATCCCGCTTCAGTTCGTTGTTGGCGGTCTTTAGCTGCGAAATTGTTTCCTCCAACGATTCGGAAAGAGCATTCATATTCTGTCCCAGCACGCCGATCTCGTTTTTCTCTTTCCCGGTGTATTTTGCGTCAAAATCCAGATGAGTAATCCGCTCAGAGATACCGGCAAGTTCAAGGATAGGCTTACTGATCCTGCTGGAGGTGATCCAGCCAATCAGAGCAGCAATCAGCCCGGCGGAAATACCGATGGCAACAAGAAAACGGTTGGAAAGCTCCGCGCTCTCAGAGATACTCTCCCTGGAAACAGCGAACAGATACATATATCCGTTGGTGGTCCATCCCCAGATTTCGATCTGACGCGAGGTATCCTTTTCTCCGTTGGTATCAATGATAAAATAATCATCCCCCTGCTCTAAAATCTCGGAGCCGGATACTTCAATCCCAGAATTTCCCATGATGCTGTAAGACAGGATATACCGATACAGCCTGTTCCTGACTGTCTCCATATCCATCGTGGAATAAACCAGCGGATTGTATGTGGCGTCCACGATCAGAGCTGTGAGATTATACTGCTGGCACATCTGCTCCAGATCATCCACAAAATCCTGCTGAATGGCGATCTCCTCCTCCGTACTGTCCTCCGTCTTAAACTCCAGGGCTCCGTTTGCCGCACCTTCCACGACGAGAGCACGCACCTGCAGCAGATTATCCACCTTATTGGAAACATAGTATCTTTCCAGGAAAAAGAGATTCGCCAGTACGCAGGCCAGTATCGTTGCCGTCAGCAATATGAGATTTGTCAGTGTAATTTGCGTTCGTATAGATCCATGTTTCATCGATCAGCACTCAAATTTATAGCCCATCCCCCAGATGGTCTTAATATATTCGCCCTTATCTTTCAGCTTGCTGCGCACCTTTTTTACATGCGTATCTACTGTTCTGGCATCACCGTAATAATCAAAGTTCCAGACATTATTGAGGATTTTTTCTCTGGAAAGAGCGATCCCCTGATTCTCCATGAAATAAGACAGAAGTTCAAATTCCTTGTAGCTTAACTCCACTGTCTCGCCGTCCACAGTCACCGTATGAGCGCCTTTATTCACGACAATATCGCCGGCTTCCAGAATATCCTTTTTGTCCAGGACGCCAGCCCGTCTTAAAAGTGCTTCCACCCTGGCCACCAGAACTCTGGGGCTAAAGGGCTTGGCAATAAATTCATCTGCGCCGGTCTCAAAGCTTTTAAGCTCGTCTCTCTCTTCCTCTTTGGCAGTGAGCATCAGAATTGGAACCTGAGAAAAGGAACGTATTTCCTTAACAACCTGATAACCATCCATTTTGGGCATCATCACATCCAGTATCACAAGCACAATATCGCCTTCCTTAAAGAAAGTATCCACAGCTTCCTGCCCATCGGCGGCTTCCAGAACCCGATAGCCGCTCTTGGTCAGGAAATCTCTGACCAGCTTGCGCATTCTCATTTCATCGTCCACGACCAGAATTTTTAACTGTTCCATTGTCCCTCCTGTTCTACCATATGATATGATCCTTCAGATTATGGTCTCCGTACTCAAAGATACAGCGTTCAAAAGCGTTGATCAGCTCGGTGTCCTCAAATTTATCGTATCTCGCATATTTTCCGCCGTAAGTCTGATGTACATGGCCATAAATAAAATATTTCGGTTTAAACCGGATCAGCAGCCAGTTAAAGATCTTGAACCCTCTGTGAGGCAGATCCTCCGCATCATGCAGTCCTCTGGCCGGCGAATGCGTCAACAGAATATCAAAACCGCGGTAACGACAGATCTTCGGCAGAAGCTTTAACACTCTCCTTTTCATCTGCTTATCCGTATACTGGTATTTTTTATGGCTATAGCACATAGAGCCGCCCAGCCCCAGAATGCGTACACCGTTGAACACAATCAGGTCGTCATCGATACAGGTACAGCCGCCCGGCGCCTTTACATCATACCGGATATCATGATTGCCATGGATATAGTAGATGGGAAGATTCGTCATAGTGACCAGAAATTCCAGATAGTCGCTGGACAGATCTCCAGCTGACAGAATCAGATCCACGCCGTCCAGGCAGCCTTCCTTATAATAGTCCCACAGTAACCGGGACTCCTCATCCGCGATCGCCAGTATTTTCATGTATCATTCCCTTAGGATACCGCAAAACGGACGATTAAAAGTCCCAAAAGCACAAATACCCTATTCTTCCTCTGCTACAGTTTCCACGCCCTGCTGCGCCACAACAGGCTTTGCCTTCTCTTCCAGATCAGACAGCTTCGGGATAGAGCCAATCACATTTTCCGCCAGCCAGTCCATGGTCACGATCTTTTCCGGCGCCATGATCTCATTCTCATCTCCCTGAATAATGCCGTCCTGCGAGTAAATAATGCCTGCGAAGGGATTGAAATCTCCCTTGCAGATTACAGACTTTAAAAGCTTTACCAGCCTCGTAGTACCGATAGGCAGGTTTTGGGAAGTAATCACATCCACAACGCCCATGGACATCCCCCACCAGTAATTAACGGGGCGGCTGGTTCCCACATCGTTTTTCCAGGCGCCGTCCACGACGTTTCTGATCGCCTGTTCATAAAATTTGCCCCAGTCCCACACCGGCATGGCAAGGTTTAACTTGACATCGTCTTCTCTTCTGTACAGGCCAAAATGTCTGGCGCCCTCATCCTTATCCGGAATAATGATATCCCGTCCGGACACATAGGAAACGTCATTGTCCGCAAAGGTTTTGCGGATATCTGCCCTTTTCCTGCTGATCCATTCCACATATACCTTCACTCTGGGATTGATCATCTTGGCACCCAGAGCAAATGCATTCACGCTGGCCACCGTGCCGTAAATCGGATAATCGGCTACATATCCCAGTCTGTCATTCTCCGTAAGTCCTCCCGCGATAGCGCCAATCAGGAATTTTGCCTCATACATTCTGGCAGAATAGGTACGGATCACACCTTTGTCCGGCCACAGGGAGCAATTCAGGATTTTCACCTCCGGATGATCAAGCGCCACCTTCACGCTGGCGTTGTACAGCACCGGGGATGTAGTAAAAATCAGGGTATTGCCCTCCGCAATGGCAGCTTCGATCGCGGCCTCATTCGACTCATACGCAGAAGCGATAAAAACTTCAAACTCGCTTTTACCGGCAAATACCTGCTCCACATGTGTACGGCCCAGGTCGTGCGAATAAGTCCAGGCGGACTGCTTGGGATTGACTTCGTGTACGAAGGCAATCCGGTCTGCCGGGTTTGTGTTCTTCGGCGCAAGGGAAGGAATCATTTTCTGCAGCAGGGTCGGTTTTTCCTTTGGTTCCTCGGTCTGCTCCATGCTGATTTGAGGCGTTTCCTCGCTCAGGGCATCGAAAACCTTTTTGCTGTTGGATATCTTTTTCTCTAGGTCGACGCCGTTCATGGGCTTGACCTCCTCATAGCCGTACAGCTCGATAAAGTCAACTAAAGCATCGCAGATCTCCGTCCATTCGGTATTCTCTTCAATTTTTTTATATGCTTTCTCAAAAACCTCGTAGATATAATGGAATTCCTGTCTCTCATCGTCTGTCCAGGTTTCATTTAGTTCCTTGCCAACGAGAGACTGAAGCTTTGAAAAATGTCCTTCTTCACTAAACCAGAGGAAATTGATCCGGGATGCCTTATAGAAGTCCATAAATTCATAATAAATCTTATTGTCCTTCTCCTCTGTGCGCCTGGGAATCACTCTGGTCACATTGCCGGCAACGCTGGTCGCGTCAAAAAATTTCAGAACACTGACACGTTTATTGCCCTCTATGACATAAAAACGATTCATATATTCATATGCCGTAATCGGATCACGGATTCCCTCCTCCAGGTGGGAATTGCAAAGGTTCTGCCATTTGGAGGACAACTCTGTTTTGTCCGGCAGTATCGGCATAAAATTACCCGCGAACGCCTGACTGCGGCCCGCTGTAGCGGTTCCTACGACCTGCTCTAACGGAATCTGTACCAGTCCCAGGGGAACTTCCGAGGTTTCTTCTTCTTTTTGTTTTAAAATTTCATCCAGAACCGGGAGATAAGGGTTCTCGCCCCTCAGCTGCCTGGTCGTTATATATAATTTACCGCTTTTTAAAGCTTTTTCATATTCATCTGCCATAAAATCATACACCTCCTGAAACCAAATTTGTGAGGTACACCATGTGAATTATAACATAAGTTCCGAAATTAGGATACCTGGATTTATGAAACTATTGTGAAAATATCTGCATTTTAGCACCAAAGGCCCGTGAATAGAATAAAACTGCCTCGCGCAAAAAACGTTCAGCAGTTTTATTTTCTTCACTTACACATACAGCAATTTGCAGACATCTACTGTAATCATGAAATAAACTGTATTTACTTTATTCTCAATGTCCGTGTCGCGTTTAACACAGCGAGCACCATCACGCCCACATCGGCAAAAATAGCCAGCCACATGCCTGCAAAGCCGAAAGCGCCGAGAAGCAGACAAACGGCCTTGACCGCCAACGCGAAGATAATATTTTCTTTTACAATCCGCAGGGTTTTAACTGATATCTTCATGGCAAGAGCAATCTTTGCCGGATCGTCATCCATCAGGACAATGTCCGCGGCTTCAATGGCGGCGTCGCTTCCAAGCGCACCCATTGCAATACCGACGTCCGCTCTTGATAATACCGGAGCGTCATTGATACCGTCTCCCACAAAGGCCAGCATCTCTTTTTCGCCCTTCTGTTGCAGAAGCTTTTCCACCTCCGCTACCTTATCAGCGGGAAGCAGCTCGCTCTTCACATCATCGACGCCAATCTCCCTGGCGGCCTTCAAAGCCGCATTCCTGGTATCTCCGGTCAACATCACAGTACGTTTCACGCCGCTGCTTTTCAGAGACGTAATCGCAGCCTGTGCAGTCGGTTTCACCACATCGGAGATGATAATGCAGCCTGCATATGTACCATCCACAGCCACATAGACCAGCGTGCCCGCTTCCGGTCGACTCTCACACGAAATTCCTTCCATTCTCAGGAGCTTCTCATTTCCGGCCAGCACCACCCTGCCATCTACACAGGCCTTTACACCATGCCCGGCCAGCTCTTCGATATCCTGCACCCGGCTAAAATCGATCATTTCTCCATATGCTTTTCTGAGGCTTAAGCTGATGGGGTGGCTCGAAGCGCTTTCGGCATAAGCCGCGTCACGCAGCAAAACCTTTTCCTCTATCCCGTCCGCCGGAAGAATCTGCGTGACCTCAAACACGCCCTTTGTCAGAGTGCCGGTCTTGTCAAAAACGACATATTTCGTATTGGCAAGCGCCTCCAGATAATTGGAGCCTTTCACCAGAATACCCTTCGAGGAAGCGCAGCCAATTCCGCCGAAAAAGCTTAAGGGAACAGAAATCACAAGAGCGCAGGGACAGCTGATGACCAGAAAAGTCAGTGCCCTTGTAATCCAGTCTGCCCAGACCTGCAAAAGTCCCATTCCTCCAGTCTGACCGCTTAAAGAAAGGAAAAGTGGAGGCAGAATAGCCAGTGCAAGCGCGGCGTAGCAGACCGCCGGTGTATAATATCTGGCAA
>JAJPXG010000077.1 GCA_021205565.1 Lachnospiraceae bacterium
TATCATTGGCACGCTAACGATCCTGGATTGCCTCCGTGAGGGGGCATGACTTGAAACAAATAAATCAGCTATTCCTTCTAACGCCAGGGAAATGATTGCCTCCGTGAGGGGGCATGACTTGAAACTAAAGTGATTTTTAAATATAGTTTAAACGGAGCAAAGATTGCCTCCGTGAGGGGGCATGACTTGAAACAACACTCTGCGTCCTGCTCCGGTTCCGTCCTTCCGATTGCCTCCGTGAGGGGGCATGACTTGAAACAGGCATAATGGCAACTCCGGCGGCATTTTGCGCGGATTGCCTCCGTGAGGGGGCATGACTTGAAACAACAATGTACAGTTTGACATGGACGGGCGCGAGGATTGCCTCCGTGAGGGGGCATGACTTGAAACATTGTATCCGTAGGAGGTGATTGCATGGCACAAACGATTGCCTCCGTGAGGGGGCATGACTTGAAACTCCTTTCCACGATATCACTGCCTCTGTGGCTTCGGATTGCCTCCGTGAGGGGGCATGACTTGAAACGACATGAACGGAAAACTTTTTTCAGTTGTTGCTGGATTGCCTCCGTTTGGGGGCATTTATTGAAACCATAGCCGGAGTGTAAGAGTCAGACGGATCCGTGATTGCCTCCGTGAGGGGGGCATGACTTGAAACATCAATAACTGTGGAAATGGCTGGAATGTTGGCCGGATTGCCCTCGAGATGTATAACTAGGAGTGGGTAATCATTCAAAAACATACCTGCATACTTTGCAAGACATTTTGAGTGATTGCAATATGACACTTCTGTTATATTGTGGTTGGTATGGTTATATACGCTTATCACAATAAAAGTTAACACTAATTTCTACCGATCGTGAATAAAGGAGTACTCTAATATGTCAAACCGAACCTATTTCGCAGTATTTGAAATCGGAGAAGATGGTTTATATAGAGTATATTTTCTGGACTTGCCTGGCTGTTTTTCCTATGGGAAAAATTTGAAGAAGCCCAGCGCATAGCTAAGGAAACCGCCAGTCTTGACATCTATGGAATGGAATGTGACAAGGAGGATTATTTATGAAGGCTCGTTATACCGCAATAATTGAACCGAATGTTTCCGGCAGGTATTATGCCCATGTTCCCGATCTCCCGGGCTGCGTCACTTCAGGGCGCAACCTGAAAGAAGCCATTGATATGATTACAGACGCGGCGAATCTTTGGCTGGTTTCCGCGGAAGACCATCATGATTCTATTCCGGTTCCGACAGACTGGCGTGATCTGAAAAATCTGGAAGCCGTAACAATGACTACTATTTCGGTCGATACATTTGCCTATCGTGCTGATATTGAGGCAGAAAATGAGTGAAAAGTATTTTCTGCTCAGACATATTGCATCAGTCTCCCAATCTTTGCAGTAAAACTCAGCCCATCTCCCCGCACACCAGCCCAATCTCCTCCACTGCATACAGCGGCAAATTGACCAGTCCGTCCTGCAGCCGGTAATCCGCCATGGAGGTGCGGACAGAGATTGGCGGATGATATTTTTCGCGGAAGGTTTTCAGGCTTTTGGCGCGCAGATTGATTTCGGCCTTGGCTTCCACGGGGATGACTTGCTCACCGTTGTCGATCAGGAAATCAATTTCACAGGAACCGCGGTCGTTGGTGTAATAGTAGGTGCGGATATCCGGAAGCGTAATCAGCTGCTGCATGACGTACTGTTCGGTCAGGGCGCCTTTGAATTCTATGAATAACTCGTTACCACTCAGGAGAGTGGCTGCTTTCAGACCGGTCATGCAGCCGAGCAGTCCTACATCTACCAGGAATAATTTAAAAGCTTTCAGGTCTTCATAAAATTTCAGAGGAAGTCCGGGAAAATTCACGCGGTTCACTTTGTGTACCAGCCCGCAATCGCACAGCCACATGATGGCAGTCTCGAAGTCCTTTGCCCGGCCGCCTTCCCGTACCAGACCGTAGATAAATTTTTTGTTCTCTTTGGCGAGCTGGGAGGGAATGCTGTTCCAGACCATGCGGATTTTGGGTACGATATCGTTTGGCGCATGCTTGGAAAAATCCTGCTCATAGGCGGCAAGAATTCGCTCCTGAATCTTGCGTACTGCATTAAAATCCTCATTTTGTGCAAAATGTGAGACCGCTTCCGGCATCCCGCCGACAAAATAATAATGCTTTAAGGCGTCAATATAGGTTTGCTTAAAGGGTGTAATCATGGAAAAGTCATGAGATCTTAAAAGCGCGGTAAATCGTTCTTTTCCGGTTGCCATGAGAAATTCCTGAAAAGAAAGCGGATAGAGCTTCAGAAAATCAACTTTTCCCACAGGGAAGGATGTCCCCTCATGAAGCGCAATACCCAACAGGGAACCGGCGCAGACTATGTGGTATTGAGGCGCGTTTTCATAAAAATATTTCAGACTGGAAAGCGCCCGGGGAACCTCCTGCACTTCATCAAAAATCAGCAGGGTATGATCCGGGTCGATTTTCTGCCCTGCGTAAAGCTCCAGTCCAAGCAGCAGCCGGTCGGTATTCAGATCGTCCGCAAAAAGCTGTTGCATCTGGCTGTTAGCATCAAAATTGACATAAACAGTATTCTGATAGCTGGTTCTGCCGAATTCTTTCATCAGCCAGGTCTTGCCGACCTGACGTGCTCCCTCAATAATCAGAGGCTTGCGCTGAGGACTTTCTTTCCACTCTTTCAGTTTTTCCATAGCGTATCGATACATAATAAACCTTCTTTCTGTCAGGCTGCGAATAAGTTCATTATAGTCGATGAAACAAAAAATGCAAGAAAAAAGCGTGGGAGCACAACACTTTTTACAACGTAAAATGCAAATGTGCTCTGAAAATACAGAAAATATGACTGAATTTAATGCGGTTAATGACTATGAAACCAGATGTAAAAAAAGGAGATAGCACAGGAACGCTACTTCACCCCATGCGACACCCGATGATGCCGCACATCCTTCTCCTCAAACCCGTGCATCCAGTCCACTTTGACATAATACACAATCAGGAACACCGTGCTGAGGCTCCAGGTGATGGGATATACCCAGTTGACCACCGCAATGCTCTGGAAAATCGGTACGCAGATCTGTAATATGGATACGCGGATGAGGCACCAGCAGATCAGCATGGCTGCCATGGGGATGACGGCTTTGCCGGCGCCGCGCAGGACGGCGGCCAGGCAGTGTGAGGAGGCCAGCAGGAAGTAGAAGATGGCGCAGGTGCGGGCCTTCTGGACGCCGAAGGCGATGGCTTCGGGCTCACTGGTGAAGAGGCCGATGAGGAAGGGTGCGGCGATGTAGACGATGACGCCGACGGCCTCCGCGAGCAGCAGGGAACAGAAAATGCCGATTTTCGCGCCCTTTCTGGTGCGCTCGTATTCCTTCGCGCCGAGGTTCTGGCCGACGAAGGTGGTGATGGCGATGGTAAAGCTGGTGATCGGCAGGAAGGCGAAGCCCTCGATTTTGGAGTAGGCGCCGCAGCCGGAGACCGCGTTGGTGCCGAAGGCGTTGATATTGGACTGCACCACGACATTGGCGATCGCGATAACGGAGTTCTGCAGGCCGGAGGGCAGACCGTAGTTGATGATGAGCTTCAGCATCGGCCAGTCGATGCGGATGTTGCGTAATGACAGGCGGTAGGCTTCCTCAGACCGCATGAGGCGGGCAAGGCAGAGCAGGGCGCTCAAAAACTGCGCGATGATGGTGGCGAGCGCCGCGCCGCCGACATCCATTCTGAATACGCCGATAAAAAGCAGGTCGAGGATGACATTCAATACAGATGAAAAAATCAGGTAGTGAAGGGGATGTGTGCTGTCGCCGAGCGCCTGCATGATGCCGCGCAGGCTGTTGTACATGACGAGTCCCAGGCTGCCGGCAAAGTAAATCTGCACGTATTTGACCGACTGCGCCATCACGTCCTCAGGGGTTCCCATCCAGCCTAAGATGATGGGGGTAAAGGCCGTGCCGATGATGGTCAGGATGATGCCGCTTAAGAGGGTGACGGCGACATTGGTATGGATGGCCGCCTGCACCTTGTCGGTGTCTTTGGCGCCGAAATAGCGGGAGACGACCACGCCCGCGCCCGCGTACATACCGTTGAAAAAGCTGACGAGCAGAAAGACGAGCGTGCCGGTCGCGCTGACCGCTGCAAGCGCGTCATTGCCGAGCAGGTTGCCGACGATGAGGGCGTCCGCGGTGTTGTAAAGCTGCTGAAATAAATTTCCGATGAACAGAGGAATCGCGAAACGGATCATTTTTCCGCCGATGGAGCCCTCTGTCATGCTGTTTTGTGTGTTCATGGACAGGATGCCTCCTGCTTGGTGTCGTGTATATTCTGTATGGGTTATGGGTGGTCAGGATTTGTCCGGCAACAGGCCGGAACCAAAAACCGGGGTATATTATAGCTTATTTCATTCCAACGCGCAATTGAAATATTGAGGCGGTGTGCAGGGCCGGGAGAGAGGAAGCATGGGCAGAGCCAACGAGAGCTGCTGCGGGCAGCCATGAGGCGGGTGGTGCAGGAGAGACGCCGGGGAAAAGAAGACTGTCCGTTTGTGGAGAAGGCATTGATTTTGAGACATTTATCGGGTATACTTCTACTGAAAATCTTAAGAAATGATGAAGGGTATGAGGAGGACATATGCCGCAAAAGAAAAAAACAACCGCTGTCGTGCGGTCGCAGACAAAGCTGTCTGAAGGAATTTATGATATGTGGCTGGAAACGGAGCTGGCGCGTCAGGTAAGGCCGGGGCAGTTTATCGGCGTTTACCCGACGGATAAAAGTACGCTTTTGCCCAGGCCGATCAGTATCTGTGAGGTGAATGAGGAGAAGACGGCGCTGCGCCTGGTGTACCGCGTGGCGGGAGCCGGGACCGCGGAATTTTCCGGCTGGCAGGCGGGGCGTCAGGTACAGGTGCTGGGTGTGCTTGGAAACGGCTATCCGCTGGAAGCGGGGAGCGGTAAATGTGTGGCGCTTTTAGGCGGCGGGATCGGCGTGCCGCCATTGCTGGAAACGGCAAAGGAGTTACCGCAGGTTCACACCTTCTTAGGCTACCGCAGCGCGGACACCTTCCTTCAGGAGGATTTCGCCCGTTACAGCACGCTGCACATCGCTACCGAGGACGGCAGTCTGGGGACGAAGGGCAATGTCCTGGACGCCCTGCTTAAGAGCGGCTTAAAGCCCGACGTGATCATGGCCTGCGGCCCCATGCCCATGCTGCGCGCCATCAAACAGTACGCGGAAAAAGAGGGGATTGAGGCTTATATTTCCTTAGAGGAGCGCATGGCCTGCGGCGTGGGCGCCTGCCTGGGCTGCGTGGTGAAAACGAAGGGCATTGATGCGCATTCCCATGTGCACAACGCGAGAATCTGTACGGACGGTCCTGTTTTCAACGCAAAGGAGGTGGAGATCTGATGAATACCAGTGTGACAATCGCGGGAGTAACCTTCAAAAATCCGGTGATGACCGCCTCCGGGACATTCGGTTCCGGCATGGAAGACGGGGAGTTTGTGGATTTAAACCGCCTGGGTGCGGTGGTGAGTAAGGGCGTGGCGAACGTGCCATGGCCCGGCAATCCGACGCCCCGCGTGGCGGAGACCTACGGCGGCATGTTAAACGCCATTGGCCTGCAGAATCCGGGCATCGATGTCTTTATTGAGCGGGACATCCCTTTTTTAAAGCAGTATGATACAAAGATTATTGTGAATGTATGTGGAAAAACGGTGGAAGATTACTGCGAAGTGGTGGATAAGCTGGCCAGTCCGCCGGTGGACATGCTGGAAATCAATGTCTCCTGTCCCAATGTGAAGGAGGGAGCCATCGCCTTCGGCCAGAAGGCTGACGCGCTGTTCAATATTACGCAGGAGATTAAAAAGCACGCGGCGCAGCCGGTTATCATGAAATTAAGCCCCAACGTGACCGATATTACGGAGATGGCGAAGGCGGCAGAGGCTGCCGGAGCGGACGCCATTTCACTGATCAACACCATCACCGGCATGAAGATCGATGTGAACCGCAGGAAATTCGTCCTGGCCAATAAGACCGGCGGTCTGTCCGGCCCCGCAATCAAGCCGGTGGCTGTGCGCATGGTACACCAGGCGGCGCAGGCGGTGAAAATCCCCATCATCGGCATGGGCGGTATCGCCACGGCCGAGGACGCGCTGGAGTTTATTCTGGCAGGTGCGACGGCGGTCAGCGTGGGCGCGATGAATTTCGTTAATCCCTACACGACGGTGGAGGTCGTGGACGGCATTGAGGAATATATGCGGCGTTATCAGGTGGAGGATATCCGGGAGCTGATCGGAGCCGTGGAATAAATTAAAATACAAAAGAGGAATACAAAAGATGTCATCATTTGAAAAAGTACGCAGTAATCTTTCAGAAGCTGTGCGCCGCACAGATCGCCGGCTGATCATAGCGTTTATCATCGCCGCGGAGGTTCTTTATCTGCTTGCTGCGGGGATTTCCTATCATCAGAGGGTCAGCCACCTGGACAGGCGCGAGTTTACGCAGGAACAGCTGCAGGAATACGCAGCGCTTGACGCTTCTTACGTGGGAGATCAGATAGGGGAAGGGACGGAAGCCGGTCTGTATGTGCTGTTTCCCACGTCTGAGCTTCTTTTGCAAAAGAGTTCCTATCGCTGCACGGTTACTTATATCAGCTCTTCTGACGGCACGTTTCTCCAGACCAATGCAGACACAGATTATTACAATGTGATGGACAGCGCAGTCATCTATCTCACTTCGTCTTCCGATACGGCCACGGAGGAATTCCGGTTAAACGCGGATTTGAATATTCTGATGCAGATTTATTATGACGGCGTCGGCTCCGTCCAGATTCTGGATCTGGTCATAGAAGAGACTGCTGTTGCGGCCAACATCAGCCTGTTTTATCGGATTCTGTTTCTGGGGATTGTCAATGTCCTGCTGGGAGTCTGGTATTATCATAAAAAATATTCCTTCTCTGTGAAGCAGATTTATCTCTTTTTCGGTCTTCTCACCCTGGGAATTATGGTCAGCTACCCCCTGCTCACAAACGAGACCCTGCTGGGGGATGATATTTACTACCACCTGTACAGAATCGAGGGGATCAAAGAAGGGCTTTTGTGCGGCCAGTTCCCCGTCCGCATCAATCCGGTTTTTTACAACGGATATGGATATGCCACCTCTGTCTTTTACGGAGAACTGCTCCTGTATTTTCCGGCGCTGCTCAGGATCATAGGCTTCAAACTCACTACCTGCTATAATGTATTTGTAATCGCCGTGAATATTTTAATCTGCTTCGGAACCTGGTACTGCTTTTCACGGATGATCAAGGATACGGGCGCGGCTGCGGCAGCCACCTTCCTTTATGTGATGGCGCCCTACCGGCTGCTGGATCTGTATGTGAGGGCGGCTGTGGGAGAATACTGCGCCATGATCTTTCTGCCGTTTGTCATTTACGGACTGTTCCGCGTTTATACGGAGGATCCCGCGCGCAGGGAGTATAAATGGTGTTATCTGCCTCTGGTCATAGGATTGAGCGGAATTATACAGACACATGTGCTGACAGGAGAAATGACGGCGATCCTGATTCTGGCAGCCTGCGGCCTGCTCGCCTTTTATACCTTCCGCAAAAAGCGCTTCCTGGCGCTGGTAAAGTCAGTGTGCCTTACCATCCTTTTAAACCTCTGGTTTTTGCTTCCCTTCGTGGATTATTACCTGACACAGAATGTAAAAATTACCGCGGTGACCAGCACGGACCTGATTCAGGATACAGGGATTCTGCTGCCGCAGCTTTTAGGCGTGTTTTCCATATACAGCAGGGTGCACCTGAAGGCGTCGTCCGGAATCCAGGATGAAATGATGCTGTACCTGGGGCTTGCGCTCGTGCTGGGGATGATTTTGTGCGGGGTAATGATTCTGGCTGTGGGAAAAGAGGAGCGCAGCAGAAGGCGCCAGGCAGGGATCGTACTTCTGATGGCCTGCTTAAGCTCCTGGATGGCTACGGTTTATTTTCCCTGGGACAGGATCTGCACCATGTTCTACAGATATTCGGAACAGATTACCAATCTGATATCCTCTCTGCAGTTTACCTGGCGTTTTCTGGCTCCGGCCACCGCACTGGCGGCGGCAGCCACGGGGCTGGGTCTGGCACTTCTGCACAAAAAGGAAGGAGCGCTGCCCTTTGCTGCAGCGGCGCTTTGTCTGTGCATGCTGACCGGTATCGGGGGAATGTATGACATGTATCAGATGTTCAATGAAGCCACACTGATAGAATTGAATGATGTCGACGGGCTCAACACCGCGACCAACCTGGGCGGAGGAGAGTACACCATTGCGGGAAGCAGCTACGAAGCCGCGACAGAGATTTTTGAACCTAGGGCGTATGATGGGGTGAGTGTGGAAGCGTATGAAAAGCAGGGGACAAATATCACGCTGACAGTGACAGCTGCTGACACCGACGGATATGTGCTGCTGCCTCTTTATCTTTATAAAGGGTATCACGCGGAATCCGCGGACGGCCTGATTACCGATTCCTGCCTGGTGACCGGGGAGGGCAATGTCATGCAGCTGAACATTCCTGCCGGTTACAGCGGTACGGTTTCGATCAGCTATCAGGGCTTCTGGTATTGGAAAGCGGCGGATTTTGTGTCGGTGCTGACAATCCTTTCCCTGCTCGTCCTTTTGTACAGAGAAAAAAGCCGAATCGTGAAAGCTGTATAACAGAATATTTATTCCGGAAGCTGCAAAAGCTGTGATTTTTTCAGGGTTTTTGCAGCTTTTCCTGTGTGGATTTCCCGGTCATAACCGCTTTGGCAGACGCATAGACTGAAATAACGGATCAGGAGGGCAGCAGATGGATTTATTATATCGGTCTGTGCAGTCGGAGCACAAAGCCTGGGAGGCCGCGATACAGCTGACCATGGAGGAGGATGTGAATGTCCCCGAAGCCAAGGCGGACTGCATGGAGATTTTGTTAAAAGACGCGTATCTTGTGACGGAGGAGATCCGCACAGGGCGGGAACAGGGGACGGTGAGGGGCAGCG
>JAJPXG010000052.1 GCA_021205565.1 Lachnospiraceae bacterium
AGAGGGAGTTCCTCTTCATGGAAGATCTCGTAGCGGCTGCCCTCCTTTTTCTGGAACGGGCGGCGGCTGAATTCTTCCAGCTTCTGCCAGATTGCCTGGTTGAGTTCCCAGAGGGAGAAAAACTGTTCATTCCGCAGTGCTGCCGTGATCCAGGTGGAAATATTGCCTACGCTGCCTTCAGCATTCGGTTTATCCTTAGGGGCACGGACACGGGCAGGGATGACTGCGGTGCCATAATGTTCCGCCATTTCCTGGTAGACAGCGTTGATACGCTGTTCCTTCCAGCCTTTGTTGTGGTCAACAGCCGTGCGGCAGTTATCCGGCACAAGGATTTTAGCTACACCACCAAAGTATTCATACATATGGATATGTGCCGCAATCCAGGAAGGCTGCTTTTCATCCAGGAAAGCTTCGACATACGGATACAGGCTGTATGTCATGACGCCAACGAAGAGATACGCGTTAATAATCTCGCCGGTGTCGGGATCCGTGATGTGAGCCGGATCCCCAGCCCAGTCAACTTCCACCTGTTCCCCGGGTTTACGGTTGATGTGCATCGTGGCGCGGCGTTTCTGCTCATCCTGCTGGATGTAATAGCAGAACTGGGAATACATGAGCGGGTCGTCTCCGGCGAGTCTGCATTCCTCCAGGTATTCCCTCCACAGGAGCTTTTTATTGACTCCGTTGCGGAGGAGTTCTTTGCGGATGTAGGCATAATCAGGCATCCGCTTGGTAGAGGAAGTGGAAACATCCGCTTTCTCCGGGAACAGCATTTTTTCCAGGATATCATCCGTCAGATGCGGATCCAGGGGCCATACAATGTTTTTCTCTTTTGCTGCTTTAAGAGTATTGTTGACCGATGTCTTGGATACATTGCAGCTGAGTGCAATGTTTGACTGGCTGAGATTCAATCCGGCAAGCCGGATGATCTCACGGTACTTGGTCATAATGGTGACCTCCTTCATCTGTATTTACGCTGTAAAGCGCATGGATACAGTATAAAGGATTTATCATAACGGCGGTATCGCCGCCGGATTGCCGGTATCCTATTCCCCGGAATTATGGTATCTATCATTCCGGATTAGCGGTATCCGATTACCGGACTGGCGGTACAGAAACACCCGGAATACTCACGCGGGATAAACATTCCGCTGGGTTACTGGTGATTGCCAGAGTACAGAGTACATGTGGGGCGCCGCCCCACACCCCGGCCTCTCCAAAGAGCTGAATCCGGGCGATGCTGTCAGCTATATAGTACCTTTAAAATTTAATACTTCCTGTCATCCCGTCCTTTGGCAATGCTTACCATAGAGTCGGTGAAATCCTTGAAGTGCAGGGGATCTCCGCCATCATAATAAATATACATGTATTTCTGGTAGGCGATGCTCTCGTAGTGGGGCATGTCCAGCCCTGAGAGGAGATCACATGTGGTGATCCATTCATGCTCCGGGTCGTATTTCTCGCTCAGTTCGTACTTCGCCCTGATTGCTTCGGCTTTCAGGTGCTGTATGTCCTTGACCAGGGAATCGACAAGCTCCAGGAACTCGTAGATGAGCTCACATTTATCAACCTCGGGGCATTCATCCCATTCCATGTAATCGTTGTCAAGCATTATGCTTCGCCTCCTTCCTGTTCGGATGCGCTGAGCCCATGTCTCTTGCGCATGGAGACGTTGCCGGCGATGAAGACGTTATAAGCGTTATGGGTGATCCGGTCAATAATTGCTTCGGAGAGCGGGCTCCCTTCTGCGTATTCCGGGTCAATCCTGCCATACCAGTCATCTGTTTCATACTGCGTACAGAATACCATGGAGCTTTTCGGGCTGTTAATCCGTGCCTCCACGATCTCCAGCAGGTTGTACATCTCCTGTTTTTCAAGGGGACGGATAAGCCATTCATCCAAGATAAGCAGGTCAACCTTGCGATAAGAATCAACAGTCTTGCGGAAACAGCCGGTTCCTTTGGCGACATTCAGTTCATCCAGGAGTTCCGGCAGGCGCACATAGCGCACTTTTTTGAATTTCCGGCAGGCGGCATTTCCAAGCGCGCAGGCCAGGAAAGTCTTCCCGCCGCCTGCAGCACTGCTCAGGATGATATGGCGTCCCTCCTCGATATACCGACATGTGGCAAAGCGCGTCAGACGTGCCTTGTCAAGCTTGCGGTCAGGGATATATTCGATCGCCTCCATGGAAGCGTTCGGGTCTGAGAAACCGGCATCTTTGATACCTTTTGCAAGCTTGTTCTTCTGCCTGCGGTTCCATTCCGCGTCAATGATAAGACCCAGGCGTTCTTCAAAACTGAGCGGACCATAGGTCTCCGGGTCGGCGATCTGGCGTTCCAATTCGGCTGCCATGGCGGAACACCGCATTGTCCGCAGGTTACTGAGTGTGGCTTCACTGATCATGCGTTGGCACCTCCCTTCCGGAAGGCGTCTGCACCACGGGTGATCCCATGGCTTGCAGGGCGGGTGATGGTTTTGTCCGCGTTTGCCAGGGCTTCCTGATGCAGCGGGATTTTATCCTGCCCGTTCTTTAATACAGTGAGGATGTTCCGCAGTGTCGGTACCGTTGAGAATGCGAGCACCCGCTCACAAGCAGCTTCTATGCGGGATAACCCGTAGCGGTCTGCCGCCTTCATGAGGCTGGCACAGTATTTATATCCCTGCTCGGGTTCTTTCCCCGATTCCAGGAAAGAGCGTACTGTTTTTGCAGTAGACGGCCCGGATGTTTCTGCCCAGGAGAGGAATGCATCCTTATTATAGGAAAGGTATCTCCTATGGGATTCCGGCATATGCTCCGGCATCATGATGGCATCACGCTGCGCAGTTTTCCGGCGCACATGGGATGCCACACGGCCGCCATGGAAAAAAACTTCAACGACATCCCGGGTTGTGCGGATGTCCACCTGTTCACCGATCAGGTCGAACGGCACAGAATAACGGTTCTTCCCATCTGTGATGGTGTAATCATTCTGGATTTTTGCCGTGCTCCAGACGGCCGGCTCGTAGGGATGTGCAGGAAGAGGCTGCATGAACTCACGCTCTTCCTCATTGTATGCGGTACGGCGGCAGCCGGGACGTTTGGTGAAAGGCTTATTGTTCAGCTCTTCCAGTTTTTCGGCGACAGCAGTTCTTGCTTCTTCAAAAGAGAAGAAGTGGTAATTCCGGAGCGCCGCAATGATCCATGTCGTGGCGAACTTGACCGAGCCTTCTGCATTTGGTTTATCATCAGGGGCCTTCGGTCTGGCCGGGACAATGGCAGTATCGTAATGTTCTGCCATTTCACGATACGCTCTGGGAATCACCGTCTCATACCGGGTATTTTTTGTTACACCGGCCTTGAGGTTGTCCGGGATCAGCAGGCGTGTAACACCGCCAAAGTATTCGTAGGCATGCACATGGCAGAGGATGAAGCTTTCCGATTTCATGTCACGGCAGAGCTCTGCGTATACGAGTTTACTGCAGGACAATGCCCCGACAAACAGGTATGCGGGTGAAACCTCACCGGTAACGCTGTCAAAGATATCTACTGTTTTGCCGGCCCAGTCAACTTCAAAGCTTTCACCCGGCTTGCGCTGGATGCGCATGGTGGCGCGGCTGACCCTGGCCCATCTGCGGTAGAGATCCCCGAACTGGGTGCTCATGTACGGAACTTTTCCTGCCGCGTATGCCTCGGCACAGTATTCCGTCCAGAGCAGCGACAGGGTTACACCTTTTTTCGCGAGCTCCTTATGGATCTTTGCGAAGTCAATGGGCATGCGGTTGGCATCCTTCTGGGCACGCGCTGGATAAAACAGCAGCTCAAGATCCAGGTTTGTCACGTCAATGCCAAGCGGCCACTCAATTTTGAGTGTGTCTGCAAGGTTGATCACTTCAGCGACCTTATCGCGGGAGCTGTGAACGCTGGATGCGATATCCCGTTGTGAGTAATTGAGACTATGGAGCCTCAAGATTTCTCGATAATTCACCATGATTATCGACCTCCTATAATGATAGTCACACAAAAGTGTGCTAATTATCATTATAGCGAGTATCTTGCCGCATGGCCTTGCCAACCGGCAAGGTGGCCTTATTTAAGCGGTAGGGTGGCCTTATTTATCCGTGCAGTGTGTCGTGATCGACCGGTATTTACAGCGCTGTGAGAAGCGCACCCTGGCAAAGTGTAAGGAGGTCTGCCGGACGTATGATGCGATCCAGTCCGCTTATGCAGACGTCTTACAGGGGTGTGAGGAGGTGACGGAGTTCCGCTGTAATGTACTGCTTACCGGTCTGCCGGAAGGGGAGTATACGTCTGACTTTGTCTGCGTGAAGGCTGGCGGTGACTTCATGGTGAGGGAATGTGTTTCCCGGCGGTTTCTGTTAAAGCCGATGACGGTGCGGCTGCTGGATGCGTCAAGGGATTACTGGCTGCGGCATGGTGTTTCAGATTGGGGGTTAGTCATCGATGGAGAAAAATAGCATTTACTTATTCGGGGATTCTATTATCAGGGTATTGGAAGTAAAGGAAGACCGGCTGCTGGTGATCGACTGCGTGAAGCTTACGATGCCCCGCTGGATCACGTCAGAATCACTGGATGGGTATGAACGGGATGACCCTTATAAAGAGGGTTCGGCTGGATATGGCTCCTGCAAAGAGAGATTGGCAGGGTACAAGTCCTGTACCGAAGAGGAATTGCAGGAGCTTACAGGCGCCGCGTTCCCGGAAATGGATTCCCTTGACGCAGAGTGCAGGAAGCGCATCCGTGAGCGGTTCACGATGATCGCAGGGATTTTACCTTTTGTCGGGGTGGAAGCGGAGCGCTCCAAAGCGATCGCCCTTATTTCGGAGCAGTGGGGCGTGTCAAAGCAGACGGTACGATCATATCTTTGTAAGTATCTTGCTTACCGGGACGTCCGGGTGTTCGCCCCGCATAAGAGGGCGGACAAGCCCGGACTGACCCGTGACCAGAAGAACATGCGCTGGGCCCTAAATAAGTATTTTTATAACTATAAAAAAAACAGCCTGATGACGGCATATACCTTACTGCTGAAAGAGAAATACTGCGATGGCGAGGGGAACCTGATTCCGGGATATCCGTCATTCTATCAGTTCCGCTACTTTTACCGGAAGACCAAGAATATACAGAATTATCTTATCTCCAGAAATGGATTAAAGGATTACCAGAGGAACAGCCGCCCGCTGACAGGCGGGGGCATACAGGAGTTTGCCCCGAACGTCGGCGTGGGGATGCTGGATGCCACAGTCTGTGACTCTTTGTTGTTTTTTCATATCGGGCACCGTCCTTTGATAGTGGTTTACTATCAATATGGATAATCGGAGCCCCAGGTCAGACGTAAGCCCACTGATACAGAAAAAGCGGAACTGTGTTCCGCTTTTGACTGGCCATGGATTCATTCCTTATAAAGGTAATGCTGTTGTGCCATAGAAACGCTATTTAATCAGCATTTCCATAAAATAAAATCATGCAAAATAACACCAGCCTTGGCATTATGCTTTGGCTGGTGTTGCTTTTATACCAATTCCTCAGCATCCGACCGATACTTTGTGACATCGAATGAAAAATCCCTTGTATCATGGGGCTGGCAAAACCCGTTTTTCTGATAAAAAGCCGCTTTATCTTTATGTTCTTTTGACAGAGAGCCTGACGCACAAGAAAAAGCCCAAGATGAAATCCCGGGCTTGAAAAAGTCGTTTCCTTAATTTTTTGTATCCTTAACTGATGAATCAGGTTGTTCAGATTGTTTATTTAGTTCTGCGAGAATTAGTTGTTTTAATTCATCGTACATATCAATGGCTTCACTGATTTCTTTACGGACAGATAATGGTGAATCGTTATATCTGCTTCGTGCTTCCCAGCTGGTAATGTCAATCGCTGCATTGATCAGCCTTTCCGGGATTTTCATATCAGAATGATCTTGTACAATATTGATTAATGCCATGATGTCATGGGTTCGGTAACCCTTATAAGTTTCGTCAAGACAGCATATCGTTTTAAGGGCATGTTTCAGAGCTTTTTCGATGCCCTGCTGTACATGATATGCTGCCATGTCATCCAGCAGCTCATCATTAGAAGGATTCCCCGATGGGCTAATCAGCCATTTGGCATTGTAAATATCCCTGTCTGCTCTATCCAGCAGCATATACTGTCACCCCCTTAGAATCAATCTCGTTCCTCAGATTCTCGCCAAGCTTATGATAAAACAGAATATCACAGTTAAAATCACAAGCCTCGTTTAATTCATATACAGGGCGGCGGAGCCGTTTATCACTTGTCTCACAGGAAATATCCAGACACATATCAACATCGCTTTCTTCGTTACAATCATTCGTTACAGCACTTCCGAAGATCACAAGCCTGTTTACTACGCCGGTATCTCTTGCGATTTTGATCAGTTTTTCTACTTCTTTTTTCTTAATTGCATTTACTCTTGATGTATTGACCATAATACACCTCCCTACTGCTGAAAAACATTTTTTAATGTCTATTATCAGAATTGTAACATTGATATTTTGATACGTCAAGAAACGCCAGTAGGGTGGTAGAAGGATTTTTCCAGAGGACATATGTATTACTGGGCAAGGGATGCCAGTATCCCTTCTGCTTTGTCGCGGAGGAATGCATCCTCACACGTATCCGGGAGATGGCGCACTTTGCCGCCAATCCCGTCATCCGGATCATATCCGGTGTCCCGGATCAGTTCGACAGCTGCCTTTTCGACAGGGATAAGCCTGTCAAATACGTCCTGAATCGTCATTGTCATGACCTCCTTTACTTGTTTTGGAGAGATCATAGCAGGTTTCCTGTGTCGGGTCAGGTCATGCCGTGTTGGTGGCGGTACAGAGGATGTTCCGGGTCCGGTGAACCTGCATGAACTGCCGGAAATATGCGTGCAGGCAGGGGACAGTAAGGTGGTCTGACAGGGTGTGGCCGATAGCAAGGAGACGCTGCTTCCAATGCTTCCGGTACTGGCGGACGATATGTTTGATATTGTTTTCATCGACCAGATAGTTCCTTTCCATGACGGCGGCGGGGGATTTTCCACTGCTGACATCATTCAGGATCTCCTGCTGGTCTGCGAGAGGGATCTGCGAATAGGGGACAATCAGGGACAGGAGGAGGGCATGGGTTGTATGGCACTCCCTGCACTGCACCCGCCGGACTGACAGGCAAATCCACTCAGACATAAACTTTACCTTACGTGTGTAGTGGCTATAACGGATCAGGCAGCCCCGCTTACCGCATGTACACTCAACCATATGGAGTTGGACTTTTTCTATTGCCTGGTCGTAAAAATCCTGGGAAAACTGATTGCAATCTTCAGCTAGAACTGTTATCATGGCTTTGTTATTACACAGGGCAGTGCCCGGTGTGTGTTGTGTGAGGCAGGATTGGCTGGCGAGCTTGGAATCCTGTCTCTTTCTTTATGTTACAAAGCTAATAATAACACAAAAAGCTCCAACATCAAAGAAAGTGACGGAGGGAACGTCGATTTCTCTGGTGGCGGGGCTTAATTTATTTTGCCGAGATTATATGCAATCTGGGGGAAGATAATTTGCGGGATAACAATCAGAGCGATGCGCCCATGCAGGTACGCACTCATGATCTGAACCTGATCCGGCGCTTGACTGCACTGAACAACGAGTATCCGGAAGCATGTTGTCTGGTTGGGACAGACCCAATCAGCGGCACGTATTTTGAGGTGATGGGTAAAAGCAGGGTCAGTATCCATGTGACGAAGTCTTATCCGGTGGAGCGGCGGCGAAAGCAGAGTGAGTGGGCGAAGAAGCATGGGTTGAAGGGCAATCGTAGGATATAGAAATTTAAGAACTTTTCTATACAAATAGGCATGGACAGATGTCATTTCCTGCGATATAATTTGCAAAAACGCAGAAGGGGGAGGATCACTATAAGAGATAGACCGGAAAACTTCAAATTGGAAGACACCACCATATGGTCATTTCCAGATCGTGGGAGATGGGCTACGCACTCCGGCAAATATCGCGGAAACTGGTCGCCATATGTACCACGAAATCTTATTTTACGATACACCAGAAAAAATGATTGGGTATTGGATCAGTTCTTAGGAAGCGGGACAACATTGATCGAGGCAAAGCTGCTAGGCAGGAATGCAATCGGTGTTGATGTGAATCCGAATTCTATCAAGCTATCTAATTCAAATCTTCACTTTACTTATCAGGAAACTTCTAAAATATTCACTAAACAGGGCAACGCAAGACAATTATCATTCATCAAAGATCAGAGTATAGACTTAGTCTGCACACATCCGCCATATGCGGATATTATCCATTATAGCCAAGATATACCGGAAGACATATCGCATTTGGCGTATGAAGATTTCCTACATGCGATGGAAGATGTGGCAAGAGAATCTTATCGTGTTTTGAAAGAAGGTGGAATCTGCGCATTTATGATTGGCGATATTCGCAGAAAGGGATATGTATTACCTCTTGGGATGAATACCATGCAAAAATTCACGGATGAGGGGTTTATTCTGAAGGAAATTATTATCAAAGAACAGCATAACTGTCGGTCTTCCGATTATTGGGATGGGCGTGAAAAGAC
>JAJPXG010000141.1 GCA_021205565.1 Lachnospiraceae bacterium
ATATTATATAGATAAGCAATGTTTTGTCAACGTATGTTTTGTATTACGTATTATTGATTTTCCGTTTTATTCGTGTTACACTCTATTATTATATAATCATTCATGCGAGAAGATTTCATGGCAAATAGAAATAATTTTATAACTGGCGTCACTGAACTGCTGATACTTTCTCTTATTGAGAAAGGAGATAGCTACATATATGAGATTGTAAAATCTATCCAAGACTTATCTGATGGCCTGTTAGTGCTCCCACAAAGCACAATTTACACCGCGACATATAAGATGGAGGACAAGGGATACATTTCCGAATATTCAAAAAAAGTAGGAAGGAAACGTACACGTGTCTATTACCATCTGGAATCGTCTGGAGCAGATTATTTAAAAGAAATTTATGATAATTATTCTCAGACTGCACAAGGAATAGCCCGATTCCTTGATGCAATCAATGATAATAAAGGACACCAAGATGAAAGAAGCTAATAAGATCCAAAGGCAATATATTGCACAGATAAAAACACTTTTCCCCATTATAGACAGACAGGAACGAACGTACCTGAAAAAACTTCAATTATTGATTGAGGATTATTGCAGGGAAAATCAGAATATTTCAATAGAGACTCTATATAAAGAGTTTGGTGTTCCGTCAGATATTGTAAATGGGTTTTATTCAGAAATGGATATTGCGGATTCAGTAAAAAGAATCCGGCGAAATATCATAGCGAAAAAATCTTTTCGTTATGGAATAGTTGTACTTCTCGTAATATTAATCACATATTGTGTTGGTATGGGGATAGTCTATAAAACCCGTAAAGATATCAATTCTCACAAGATATATAACAACTCTGAAGAATATGTTGAAAGCTTAGAAGGTGAATACGGTGAATAACACAGATAAAATATGTGAACAATATATTTCTCAGATCAAATATTTCTTTCCGCTCATTGGGAAAAAAGAGAAAGACTATCTGCAAAAACTTCAGACCACACTCAATGATTATTGCGAACAGAGTGTGACGGTTTCATTAGATTCCTTATATACAGAATTTGGAACACCATCGAATATTGTTGCTGATTATTTTTCCGACACAAATATTAATGATATTGTAAAACGTGTCCGTAAGGACAAATCTTTAAAAAGGATTTCATTTTGTCTGATTGCCTGTCTAATCATTGTGTTAATTGGATGCAGTATCAGAATCGGAATCAACTTCAAAAATTATAACCAGGCTATTTCTGACAGCGCGCAATATTACGAAGAAATAATTGAATAAAGATGTTCTAACAGCCGCTTCCGTACAGTATTCAGGTAATAAAGAAGTAAATCATATAACCAAAACGGTTACCTTGACTTGCAGTTCTACTGGAAAATTCTCGTAAAAATACTACTTTCATTTATGTATAATATTGTTAGCGATACCGGGTTGCCCATCATAATGGATAACCCGGTATTTAATTATGTTTCCAACACTTCAATAAGTATAAGATAATTTTGGTAGCCGCTACCAAAATTATCTTATAAACTATTTTCTTTATTATTTCCGCTTTATTTTTCCCCTCTGGCTCATACCCGTCTGCATCAGCTTTGATTTTTTCATAACAGATATCAGTGTCGAAAATTCCTCCGGTGTCAGCTTTTTATAATTGATCCCCAACCGTTTACAAAGCACAAATATCATACGTTCCTGGTCACTGCCTTTAAATGTCATCCCTTCTTCCAGCGCCCGCTTCGCCATCTCCATGCCGGAATCCTCCGGGGCAGTATCTTTATCATCAGCATGCGCAGCACGGATATCAGCAATGATAGTGTCTATATCTTCATGAACCGTGTGCCGGAAATATTCATCCGCATTGATATGCGCCAGTTCCAGCGTCCTCATGCCAAGGTCATTCTCACCGGGGTCATACTGTTCTGCCAGCATCTCCCTGGCGGCATCCAGCTGCGCATTCATCTCCCGGATCTTCATGTCTGCGATCCGGTCTACGTAAACTTCAATATCTACCATAAGCCGTTGGAAAACGGGGTGCACAGCCATCTCACAGAGCAGGTGATTATTGATCTTCCCGCTTTTTAAAAGTTCCAGCATGGCATCACTCAGGTGCAGTTCCTCTACAGCTGCCTCGGCATGATTTTTCTGTTCTGCCAGCCCAAGCAGGTAGTCCACCGAAACCCCGTAAAACTTCGCAAGGGTCATAAGGTTATATGGGCTGATGTCCGTGCAGTCATCCGATTCATATTTTCCAAGGGCAGATTTGGAAATGCCGGTTGCGGCAGACAGTTCTTCCAGAGTATAATGCGGGCCATTGCGTCGGCCAACCCTCAGGTCTTTTAATTTATCCTGTATCGAATCACTCCGTTCCATAAAAGCATACTCCTTTCCCATTTTAAGTATCAGACTATATTAATTCATTGAAATTTTCGTCCATAAGCGTGGAAATCATCGCTTCACGATACCGATATCCAACCTCTTGGACATACGGGGAGAGCCCCTTATTTTTGCTACAATATATCCTGCAGGGAAACCTGCCGAACCTTGACAACTTCATATTACCGAATGGAATATGTCCCCCGGGGAAGCACCGCCATGAAAGGAGCGTGCCAAAGGGGATTGTACGCAAGGCCAGAAACCGCATACAGAAAAACGGCTATTAACGGCTTAAAAAATGGCATGATTCAAATTTCGCGAAAAAGCATACAGTTTTATGATGGTATCCCCATTATCTGGTGATGCACAATACCGCGAACCGGGATTGCCAAACCATATGGTTTTTCACAAAACCACGAAAAGCCATGCAGGACAGTGAAACCGAAAATCTGGCAAAGGTACACTTGTCCATATAAGGCCGCTGAAAACGCGAAAATCCGGCCTGCATACAGCAAGGAACACCAGTAAAAATCCAGCGGCATCGGTCCGGAACCGATTTTCGGTAGCCGCCACCGAAATTCTTGCCCTGATAAAAACAATAAAATTATTGCCCTTCCAGGGCGGAAAGGAGGCGGATTCCATGGATACAAGAAATGAGATCAAATCTTATATCGTACGCGAAGGCATGACCATGAGCGAAGTCGTGGAACGGCTGGCTGAGGATTACGGCTGGAGCGACAGCGTCCCCAACCTGTCCGGGAAACTGCGGCGGGAATCACTTCGCTACCGCGAAGCCGTTGAACTGGCCGACGTGCTCGGCTATGACCTTGTCTGGCAGAAGCGGAGATAAGCGTTTACCGGGCGGGTGCCCAGGCATCTGCCCGGCTGTGTGGCAAAGTTTACCAGCAGCTGCCATTCATCAGCATTTCGTTTGCATCCGCTCCAGGTTTTGCACCGCCTTTGCCGCTTCACTGCGTGCTTCCTCATCTTCCTGATCAGCCATATATTTTTTCATTGCAAGGCGGGCGGCGCGCAGCGCTTTCTCCACCTCCCGGGAAGTATGGCCTGCTTCCAATGCACCGGCTGCTTCATTTGCGAAATAAATGCAGTCACCGAGCAGGAGATGGTCTTGTTCCAGCATCCGCCCCAGCTGTTCCGCAACGCCCTGTTTGCCGGAAGCACTGCATGTTGCCGGGTCTTCTTTCCAGATCAGATTATGCCCCGGGATTTCCCCGGAATAATCACTCAGGAAAACTACCCCGTCATACATATATTTCATATTCACCTGCGCCCTGTGGCTGGGTGCAAGGTCGCCGATAAAATCCGCATCGATCCTCGGACGCCCCCTTTTCCGTTTCTCATTCTCCATATCTTTCATTTCCTTCCAACATTCTGATGCAGCCATCATAACATAAAGCGGCAATTTTTGGTAGCCGCTACTGAAAATCCACAACTGTAACTTACATATCCGAAAAGGTCCTGATGCTCCCTTTGGGGAGCAACAGCGCACTTCTATACATCCTCCGGATGTATTGTGCGCTCTGCGAGGCTGACAGCAGGCCAATCCGAATTGCCCATGCTGTTTTTGCGTCGCCCTGCTCCGTCCAAGGGGAAACCCCTTGCGCTGCTTCGCAGCTATCCCCTTTCAAGGAAATGTATCGCTTTGTTTTTATGCTTTCGTTCTGCGTCCGCCGTATCAATGTCAGAACTATCCGTTTCTTTTACATATCCCTTGAGGCAGAATATGTACCTCTGGCCATACAACATATAAAACGCGCTGCCAATATACATAGGCTGTTGAAAACACTTGCAGCCTGAATTTTTCAAAAGGAGGTGTTTCACGAATGGAACAACAATCATCCCGGGAACTCTTACGCGAACTGGAAGCAGCGCGGCAGAGACGTGACCAGGAACAACACAAGTTGGAGCGGCTGGAGAACCGTGCCGCATACCTTAGGAACAAAGAGCGGGCCAAACGCACCCATCAGCTCTGTATCATCGGAGGTGCTGTGGAGCATTTTATCCCGGCCACAAAAGAGATGGACCAGTCGGCGGTCTATCTCCTGTTCGAGCAGCTTTCTGAACTGCCGGAAGTACAAACGTTCCTTGCCGCTTACAAAGGAGGTGATCCGCCATCGCACTCTACCACTTCCATGTAACCCAGATCCGGCGCAGCCGGGGCGATTCTGCCATTGCCGCTGCCGCCTATCGTTCCGGAGAGAAACTGTACAGCGAGTATTACGGTGAGTACAGCGACTATACCAGAAAGGGCGGCGTGGTCTTTTCAGAGATCCTGCTCCCGGCCAATGCCCCGCGGGAATATGCAGACCGTCAGACTCTCTGGAATGCTGTTGAAAAAGCAGAGACCAATAAAAAAGCACAGCTGGCATATAGTTTTGACATTGCCCTGCAGAATGAATTTTCCATGGAGGAGAATATCGCCCTTGCGAAAAAATTTCTGTCAGATGAATATGTCAGCCGCGGCATGATCGTTGACTATGCCATCCACCTTCCGGACAAAGAAGGCACCGACGGCATACCCAACCCCCACATCCACTTCATGTGCCCAATCCGCCCTTTAAAAGGAAATGGCGAATGGGATGCCAAACAGCACCGGGAATATCTTTTCAATGAAGATAGTTCCCCTGTCCTGGATGCTTCCGGGCATAAAAAATTTAATGCCATCCCTACCACGGATTGGGGACAGCCGGAAACGCTGGAACACTGGCGGCAGGCATGGGCAGACCTGTGCAATGCGGAATTTGCGAAAAAAGGAATCGATGAGCATATCGACCACCGCAGTTATGAACGGCAGGGGGCTGACCGGATCCCTACTGTGCATGAAGGCCCTGCCGTCCGGCAGATGGAAAAGAAAGGCATCTCTACCGGGAAAGGAAGCCTGAACCAGTTTATCAGATCAACTAACCGCATGATCGCTGCCGCCATGAAAAAGCTGGCCGCGCTTCGCAGCTGGATCGCTGAACTGAAAGATGCGTGCAGCGAGCCGGGTGCCCCGGAGTCTCCAAACCTTGTAGAACTGCTCAGCAATTATTATGACCGGCGGAACACAGGGGCATGGAGCAGGAAAGCAAAAATCAACAACCTGAAATCTTTTGCCGAAGCAGTCGCATTCCTGAAAGAAAACGGCATCTCAACTTTAAGCGACCTGGAGCATATGATCGCTGCTGAAAGTACCCGTTCTGATTCTTTAAGGGATTCCATGAACATTGCCTCCGTCAGGATGAAAACACTGGATGAACTGCTCCGCATGGCTGAATTCTACAGGGATAACAAGCCGGCTTATGATGCACTTAGCCAGATCAGGTTCAAAAAGGCCAGGGAAAAGTATGAGGCAGGGCATGAAAATGAACTGCGGCTTTTTTATATGGCACGGCGGAAACTCAAACCGTATTTTTCAGAATCCGGAGAACTGCCTGAGACAGAGTGGCAGAAAGAGCTCGATGGCCTCAGGGAAAAATATCAAAGAGACAGGGCTATGTACAGTTCTGTTTACCGGAATATCCGCAGACTGTCTGACATCCGTTACTGTGTCGATGAGATTTTCAGAGAAACAAACGAACACACATCACCTGCCAGGAATCACAGGCAGGAAACCGAACTCTAAGGGAGGAGGAAACCATATGACTGATATCGTTAGCTTTGATGACTATGTATATGAACCTGTTGATCTATGCTCCTGCTATGAACCTTTTTATGATCCCCCGCCGGAACAGGTGGAAGAATGGCAGAAGCTCCGTGAACAGGCAAACCCTTTCCGATGTTCCATCAGGAAGAAAATCGGGAACACCTGGTATCTGATCGAGACGGAGTGCGACGGAAGGGAATCTTTAAAGGACAAAGTAAAACGGCTCATTTTTTCAGACAGTAGGGAGGTGATTTAACCATGACAAATCAGGAAGAACATGATAGAATAGCACCATGCACTCCGATTCTGCCAGCTGACCCGGATGTAAAGGAGGACATTATGGATCAGCAGAAGATCACCATCCTGTACTGCCGCCTCAGCAACGAGGATGCCCTGGATGGAGAATCAAATTCAATTCAGAATCAACGCGAATTATTAACCCGATATGCAAATGAACACGGCTACTCCAACCTGAAAATCCTGGTGGACGACGGTTACACAGGGACGAACTTCAACCGCCCCGGCGTCCAGGAAGGCATTGAACTGGTAAAGCAGGGGCTAGTCGGAGCTTGGATCGTAAAAGACATGAGCCGGTTCGGCAGGGACTACCTGCAGGTCGGCCAGTACACGGAACTGGTATTCCCCAGCTATGACGTCCGCTTCATTGCCATCAATGACGGAGTGGACAGCAGCAAGGGCGATGATGATTTCACCCCGTTCCGCAACCTTTTCAACGATTTCTACGCCAAAGACACCAGCAAAAAAGTGAAAGCCATCTTAAGGGCGAGGGGCACCAGCGGGAAGCATATGAACCGCGCTCCTTACGGATACCGCGAGGACCCTGAGAGGCGGGGATACTGGCTCATCGACGAGGAGGCCGCAGCTGTCGTAAAGCATATCTTCGATCTTTACCTTGACGGGAAAAGCCCGACGCGGATTGCCCGGATCCTGGAACAGGAGCATACCCTAACTGTCAGGGCATACCAGGCGCAGAAAAAAGGGAATCCGCTCCCGGCGGAGCCATATGGCTGGGCACATCAGTCTGTTGTCGATATCCTGAGGCGGATGGAGTACAGCGGCTGTACCTGTAATTTTAAGACGTATTCCCGTTCGTACAAACTGAAAAAGCGCATCCCTAATAAGCCCGAGGATATGTTTATCATTCCTGATACCCAGGAGGCTATCGTCAGCAAGGAGCAATGGGACCGGGCACAGGAGCTCCTGGAAAACAGACGCCGTATGACTAAGGGTGTGCGCCACGGTTTTTTCTCCGGACTGCTCTACTGCGCAGACTGCGGCAGCAAACTGCACTTCTGCACCTGCAAGAGATATGACGGTGAGCAGGACAGATATGTATGTGCCAGGTATAAAAGCAACCGCGGCGACTGCAGCGCACATTATATCCGGGAAGCCGTGCTGCGCGAACTTGTCCTGGAACGGATACAGGCAGTCAACGCTTATATCCGGGACGATGCCGAGGGGTTCCAGGAGGAATGGATGCAGTGCCAGCGGGATGCACAGGAACGCTCGATCCGGGAGGGTAAGAAGCAGATCGCAAAAGCTAAAAAACGCCTTGCCGACATTGACACGCTCATCATACGCATCTATGAGGATTCGGTACTCGGCAACCTGAGCCAGGAGCGGTATAAAAAGATGGCGGAAAGCTATGAGGCTGAACAGGAGCAGCTCCAGCTTGAGATCGGGGTTATGGAAGATTGGGTTGATACGCAGGAGAACCAAAAAAACAGTTATGACCAGTTCAAGGCCCTCACTGAAAAATATGTGGATGTGACGGAGCTGACGCAGACGATCGTGAACGAGTATATAAAAAAGATTATCGTATATGCCCCTGAGAGATCAGACGGCAAGCGCCAGCAGAAGATCAAAATCATCTTCAATTTCGTGGAAGAGGTGGATATCCCTTCTGTTAACGGGCCGATTATCTATGAACAATCGAATAATTCTAAAAAGACGGCGTGACCTTCGGGTCACACCGCCTCCACTGTTAAAATAGTTCCTTATTGCCAGAAAGCCTTGTATTTCCTATGTTTTTTAGTCCCTAAATGCGGACAACCTGGCTTTTTTACTTTCTGATATGCATAACAGATTATCCTTGCTTTTCTCTGTTACTTTCCGCACTTTTATGGTATTGATTCCGCTCAACTCTCAGATCATCCTATTTCTGTACATAATGCACCCCTTAAAGCAAGTGTTATTAAGATAGAATTTCAAGAAAATTCGCATCAGAAATTTTTTATACTTTAAAACGTGATTGGTTTTACATTAAAAATTATCAGTCTGGATGTCTCGAAGCATACGAAAGTGTATTTCGATGAATGAGAACGCCAAAGCAATGCATGAAGTATAGATTCTTCCCATAATGGATGTTATGTTAAGACATAAATTGAGAAAAATAAAATTTCCATCTTTTACATTGTTGGAGTTACGTCAGATGACCATTTAAAAACAAAGAAAAACCCCAAAATTTCAATGTCATTAACTTAGCAATGAGAGCAATATAATACCCTGCAGTTAATCTTA
>JAJPXG010000019.1 GCA_021205565.1 Lachnospiraceae bacterium
AGCGGAGACTGTCCGGGAGGAGGCAGTGCAGCAGGATAAAGCGGTCGGAGAAGCTGCAGTGATGGAAGCGGAAGCTGCGTGGACAGAAAACGGGATGGAAACGGGAACGGCCCGGGAGCAAAACCGGACGCAGGACGAAGCTTTACAGGCGGAAGCTGTGCGGACTGAGGCCGCAATGGAGGATGAAGCCGAACAGTCGGAATACGTGATGGAGCAGGAGCCCTCGCAGGAGGAAGCCGCTCAGGAGCATGATGATTTTGAGCCCATGGAGAAACCTATGGCCATTCCGGATACCGCCATGGTGGCGGACGGCAGCCGGATGATTGATACCCGCTACTGCCTGCAGAGTCTCTGCACCATGATTTCCCGCAAAAATATGGCGCTTTTTCATAACGCCCTGACCTGCATTTTCGAGCAGAAGGACGGCGACGAGATTTATGCGGCAGTGAAATCGCACCCTGAGCTTCACACACAGCTCTGGATTCGTTATGAGCAGGACAGAGAAGAGCGGGTTCGCATGTATCTGCGGCTGCTGTTGGACGTCAATGATTACGAGGTGCAGGATACAGATCTGCTGTATCAGGTATACAGAGAAACCTACGATGGCAGTCTGCAGGGCCTGAATATCGGGATTATGAAGGCGTTCGGCGATGAAACCGGCGTGAAATACTACCGGCTTTTAAGGAAGCATATCAATATTCTGACGAAGCTTTAGTTACTATTCACAGCCGACTTGAAATGTATAATCAGACTCGTCAAGCTTGCTTGTAAGGGGCTGATTATACATTTCAAGTTGACTGAGAATCAGTCACTTCCCCCACATAAGCAAAAAGATGAGCGGTGCTTTTTGCCGGTGCAAGACGTCCGGGGGACGTCTGTTCTGCACCGACCGAAGTGAAACGTAGAACGGACGCGTAGCGGACGCTTTTGCGAATGTGAAGGGAAGCGGCTGTGAATAATAACATTTTGGCAAACTGGTTCTAAGATGAGTGATAAATTTTCGGCAAGGATGAGAGGACGAAAAATTGACCTGAAAAAACTGCGTCTGACGGTTCATGTGCTGGCGGGTCTTTATTTTGCGGCGTGTGTCTGGCTGTATTTTCAGCAGTCCGTCGCGGTGCTGGATGAAAGCCTGGCCAATATTCCTTATCAGTCGGACCTGCCGCTGCATATCAGCATGGTCATAGAGGACGGGTGGTATTACAGTTTTACAGCGTATGTATATCAGCTGCTGTACTGGCTTTGCCGGGGCAGTACAATCGGGATTGCTGTTTTTCTGGCGGCGGTGACATGGGCAACGGTATACGCGACGGAGCGCCTGGTGTGTTTCCTGTGGAAAAGAGAGCGGGACGGCGTCACGCTTTTGCTGGCGTTTTCGCTGAATTTTGTGATGCCGGCGTATCTCTCTTTCGTGGGAGAGTTCCGCTATGTCAGCTACCAGTCCGGCAATATCTGGCACAATTCCACCTATCTGTGCATGCGGCTGGCGGCGCTTCTGACGTTTTTATACTATCTGAAGCTGGAGGAAACCTACCGGGAAGGCATTTCGGTCCGCGAATGGCTGACCTTCATGCTTTTAAATGTCATAACAACCGGTATCAAACCCAGTTTTCTGCTGGTATACTCGCCCATCATGGGGATATTTTTGGCGGCAGATGTGATACGGAAGGTGCCATGGAAGAGGGTCCTTGTTTTCGGCTCGGCGCTGCTTCCCAGCGGCCTGGTGCTTTTATGGCAGAACGGGGTGCTTTTCGGTGAGGAAACGGGGAACGGAATTACATTTGATCCATGGTATACCTTTTCCCTGCATGCCTCCATTGTGAAGGCGGCGGTGGTATGCTCTGTCCTGTTCTGCGGGCTGGTGATTGTGTTCAGGTGCAGGGAGCTGATCCGGGAGAGAAGCAGCGTTTTTATTATTCTGATGGCTGTTCTGGGCTTTCTGGAGGCGCTTTGCCTGGTTGAGAGCGGTTCACGTTCTTTAGACGGCAATTTCCTCTGGGGATACAGTTTTAGTATTTTCGTCCTGTTTGTGCTGTGCGCTGTGAAGTGGCTTGAGATGAACGGCGGACGCGTGCAGAAGACCCTGAAAATCGGGCTCGGCGCGGTGTATGCCTGGCATTTATACTGTGGCCTGTATTTTTTTATCAGCCTGGTAACAGGGGCGAGCTACTGGATGAGGTGAAATGAAAAAATTTCTGAAGAGAACCGGCGTTATTCTGCTGGCGGTTCTGATTCTGATCGGCTTGGGATACGAAGCTTTGGAGCCGATCCAGAATCTGAGATACGCGAGTCTGAAAAATCGTGCTTTGGCGTATACTGAAGGGATAAAAATCGGCGTACTGGGAGACAGCATCTGGGGCAATGTCCAGGATGAGACCGGCGTGGCGGCCGTGGTGGAGCGCGAGCTTGGCGTGGAGGTATACAATTGCGCGGTTGGCGGCACCCAGGCGGCCTACAACTGGGCCGAGATTGAGGGCAGGCCGGACCAGTCGCTGATGGTGATTACAGACCAGGTGATTTACGGGGAGGCCGCTTACGATAACAGCGACTTAAACCAGAGCTATCTGGACGTTGACTGGCAGGAAATGGACTATATTATCTTTTCTTATGGAATAAACGACTACTTCGCGGGGGTATGGTGCGAGGGGGAAGACTCTTATGACACGAATACCTACGCGGGCGCGATTCGCACCGCGCTCGAAGCCTGGCAGGAGTACGCGCCGCAGGCCACGTATGTGCTTTGCGCGCAGAATCTGACCCAGTGGTATTCTTACGGAAAGATCGCCGGGGACAGCGACAGCATCAATTACGGCGGCGGTACCGGTCCGGATTATGTAAGTGTTTTAGAAAAGGTGGCCGCGGAGTATGAGAATGTGATTTTTATCAATACCTATGAAGACATCCGGATTGACCGCGCAAACGGTCCGGTGCTTTTGGAGGACGGCACGCATTTTTCCGAGTACGGAAGAGAGGTTTATGCCAAAAACATCGTCAGATATCTGGCAAAGGATTTGATTGCCAAGAATGGTTAGTTGGTGCTATACTATAAGCGGCTGGGCGTGATTTTTAAATAATCGGCCTGATGATAAAGAGGGGTATAAAAAAGGAGGGCGCAGGGTATGATTTTGGATTTATTTAAGCTGGATGGGAAGGTTGCGGTGGTAACCGGAGCCAACACAGGACTTGGCCAGGGCATGAGCGTGGCGCTGGCGGAGGCCGGGGCGAAGGTCGTGGGCGTGGCGAGGCGGTCGTGCGCGGACACGCAGGCGAAAATTGAGGCCTTTGGCGGCTCTTTTACGGAGGTGATCTGTGATATTTCCTTAATGGAATCCATCCCGAAGATTTTAAACGGGGCGCTGGACGCCTATGGCAGGGTGGATATTCTGGTCAATAACGCGGGCGTGATTATCCGCAATGATGCGATCGATTACACGGAGGAGGACTGGGATAAGGTCGTTAACCTCAATGAAAAGATCGTGTATTTCTTAAGCCAGGCGTTTGCGAAGCAGTACATAGCGCAGGGCGGCGGCGGTAAAATCATCAGTGTTGCGTCCATGCTCTCCTATCAGGGCGGTATCCGGGTGCCCTCCTATACGGCATCCAAATCCGCAGTCATGGGGATGACGAAGGCCATGGCCAATGAGTGGGCGAAATACGGCATCAATGTAAATGCGATCGCTCCCGGCTATATGGCAACCAACAACACGGCGCAGTTAAGAAGCGACGCCGACAGGAGCGAGGCAATTTTGGACCGTATTCCGGCCGAGCGCTGGGGCACCCCGGCGGATATGCAGGGCGCGGTCGTGTATCTGGCGTCGGACGCTTCCGCCTATGTGAATGGTTTTACGCTTGCCGTGGACGGCGGATGGCTTGCAAGATAACGAAGGAGTTGAGAGTATTTTTATGAAGAAGGTCAGTAAGAGAAAAGCAAAACGGGTTGTGTCCGCGGTGATCTGCATTATTATCGTGGCGGCCATGCTGCTTTCCGTGGTAGCGTCTCTGATGTATTGAGACGGATCTGCTGCGGGTAACGTGTAAGGGGGGAAGTTTACAAAACAGGAGAAATGATGAAAAAAATCTGGAAGTGTTGGAAGTGGTTGTTTGTCGTGACACTTGCAGTGGCCTGTATCGCGTCGCTTGCGCCAAGTGCGCGGGCGACATCGGTGCAGACGGCTCCGACAGGTGTGTATATTGACAGCATAAATGTGTCCGGTATGACTGTGGCACAGGCGCAGAGCGCCGTGGAAGAGTACGTGTCTGAGCTTTTGAGTACGGAGATGATTCTGCAGTACAAGGCGGACGGCAGTACGATTGCGGAAATTTCCGCTACCGCCGCGCAGCTGGGGGCATACTGGAGCAATACGGGGATTGTCTCAGAGGCAGTGTCTGCAGGCTCAAGCGGCAACGTGGTGGAGCGTTATAAGGTCTTAAAGGACCTCGAATATTCCGGCAGGGTCTACGAGGTGGAGATCACCTTTGATGAGGATGTGCTGGCTGCTTTCATTGAGGAGAACTGCACCGCATATGACAAAGAGGCGGTGGATTATTCCCTGACCAGAAGCGGCGGTTCTTTTCAGATTATTGCCGGTTCTGCGGGTTATGTAGTGGATGTGGAGACCTCCGCAGCCGGGATTGCCGCGGCTTTGAATGCGGACTGGGACAAAGAGACCGATTATCTGGAACTGACAGTGGCGGTGGATGAACCGCAGGGCTCGACAGAGGAGCTGTCGCAGGTGAAGGATCTGCTGGGAAGCTACAGTTCCAGCTTTTCCGGGTCCACATCGGCCAAGGCCTCCAATATTGCCAACGGGGCGAAGCTGATCAACGGCGCTTTGCTCTATCCGGGCGAGGAGTTTTCCTTTGACGGATATGCCTGGCCATATACGACGGACAACGGCTATGTGACCGGTAAGGCTTACGAGGCCGGCAAGGTGGTGGACAGTGTCGGCGGCGGCATCTGTCAGGTATCCTCCACCCTCTATAATGCGGTACTGCGGGCGGAGCTGGAGGTGACCATGCGCTACAATCACTCCATGATTGTGGGTTATGTGCCGATTTCTTCTGACGCGACGCTTGCGGAGTCCTCCGGCAAGGATTTCCGTTTCAAAAATGATACGGATTATCCGGTCTATGTAGAGGCGTATGTTTCCGGCACTACGATCACCGTCAATATTTACGGCGTGGAGACGAGGGCGTCGAACCGCACCGTGGAGTATGAGAGCGTGATTCTGGAAACCATTGATCCGGGGGCTGAGGTGATCACCACGGACGCATCGCAGCCGATCGGGTATGTAACGGTCAGCAGCGCGTACACCGGCTACAAGGCACAGCTGTGGAAGGTTGTGTATATAGATGGCGTGGAGCAGAGCCGTACACAGGTAAATTCCAGCACCTATAAGGCGGTGGCGAGGTCGGCTACCTTTGGAATTGCCACGGATGATGAGAGCCAGCTGGCAGCAATGAATGAAGCCATTGCGACGGGCAGCATCGACTATACCAGAGCTGTGATGAATCAGCTTCTGACCGCTGGTACGACAACAGAGACAACGGAGACAACAGAAGCGGCGGAGACGACTCAGACAACAGAAACGACGGAAACGACAGAGTCGACGGAGTGATAAACGGGACAGGAGAGGATTGAAGCGTCAGGATGCAGGACGGGCAGGAAAACCGATATATTTCAGAAAAAGAATTAAGTCCCGGCATGAGCATTGTGATGAGTAAGCGGATCGGCCTTATGGGGACGGCTCGTTTGGTGCGGGAGCATGAGCGCGAGGTGTCTAAGCGGCTGCCGGTTCGAATGATTCGCAGCATGACGGCTTATGATGAGGAACTGTCCGTGGATACGGAAATGGAGATTGCGGCGCATTTTGACGTGTGCGATCTGCGCGAAGTGAAAGAAGGCGGTATCTGGCGCGCTCTCTGGGAGCTGGCTGAGGACCATGACGTTGGCCTGACCGTCGATCTGCATAAAATTCCCGTGAAGCAGGAGACCATAGAGGTCTGCGAGATTTTCGGGGAAAATCCTTATGAGCTTTTGTCCGGCGGCGCCATGCTGATGGTGACCTGGCAGGGAGAAGCGGTTGCTTCGGCGCTCACACAAGCGGGCGTCCATGCGGCCGTCATCGGGTGGATTACGGATTCGCGTGACAAAATTGTGATACGGCGCACAGCTGACGGTGTGAAGGTCAGATATCTGAACAGGCCGGGTGCCGCGGCGACAGAATGAGGAGATAGATTATGAGAGAAGAATTATTGAGCATCATCGAGAAAAACAGCCGGATCGATACCAAGGAGCTGGCGGTTATTTTGGGTGTGGAGGAAGTGGACGTGGTCAACGAGCTGGCTGCCATGGAGGCGGAGGGCGTGATCTGCGGCTACCATACCCTGATCAACTGGGACAAAACGTCCAGGGAGCTGGTGAGCGCCCTGATTGAGGTGCGGGTGACGCCCCAGAGAGGACAGGGCTTTGACAGCGTGGCGGAGCGCATTTACCGCTATCCGGAGGTACACGCGGTCTATCTGATCAGCGGCGGCTATGATCTGATGGTGACGCTTGAGGGCAAGACCTTAAAGGAGGTTTCCACCTTTGTGTCCCAGAAGCTGTCCACTCTTGACAGCGTTTTGAGCACCGCAACCCACTTTATTCTGAAAAAATATAAGGACCACGGTACCATTCTGGCGAAAGTGGAGGATGAAAGAGAGCTGGTCACACCATGAGAGATCCGTTGAATAAGACTGTGGTGGACATCAAGCCATCCGGTATCCGCAAATTTTTTGACATTGTCAGCGAGATGAAGGACGCGATATCTCTGGGTGTGGGCGAGCCGGATTTCGACACGCCCTGGCACATCCGTGAGGAGGGCATCTATTCTCTGGAAAAGGGACGTACCTTCTATACATCTAACGCCGGCTTAAAGGAATTAAAGCAGGAGATTGCCAGATATCACAAGCGCCACAATAATGTCAGCTACGACTATAATCACGAGATTCTGGTGACGGTGGGCGGCTCGGAGGCTATCGACATCGCTCTGCGCGCCATGTGCGATCCGGGGGACGAGGTTCTGATTCCCCAGCCAAGCTATGTTTCCTATGAGCCGTGCGCGATTTTAACCGGGGCGAAGCCGGTGATTATCAATTTAAAAGAGGAAAATGAATTCCGTTTAACGGCTGCGGAGCTGGAGGAGGCGATCACGGACAAGACGAAAATTCTGATTCTCCCCTTCCCGAACAACCCGACCGGCGCGATTATGGAGCGTGCTGATTTAGAGGCCATCGCCAAAGTGATCGAGGCGCACGACCTGTATGTGATCAGCGACGAAATCTACGCGGCACTGACCTATAAGGATAAACACGTTTCCATCGTGGAAATCCCCGGCATGTTTGAGAGAACCGTCCTGATCAACGGTTTTTCCAAGGCTTATGCCATGACCGGCTGGCGCTTGGGCTACGCCTGCGGACCGGCGGCGATCATCGGGCAGATGACCAAGATCCATCAGTTCGCCATCATGTGCGCTCCTACCACCAGCCAGTACGCGGCGGTGGAGGCAATGCGCAACGGGGACGCGGATGTGGAGGAGATGCGCATGGCCTATAACCAGCGCCGACGCTATCTTTTACATACGTTCAAAGAAATGGGGCTGCAGTGTTTTGAGCCCTACGGCGCGTTTTATGTCTTCCCCTGCATTAAGGAATTCGGCATGACGAGCGACGAGTTCGCCACACGTTTCCTGGAGGAGGAAAAGGTGGCGGTGGTGCCGGGCACGGCATTTGGCGATTCCGGCGAGGGCTTTATCCGTATTTCCTATGCCTATTCGCTGGAGAATCTGAAGGTCGCCATCGGCAGATTGGGACGTTTTATAGAGAAGCTGCGCAGGGAACAGCAGGAAGGAAAATAAACTGACTTTTGGAGGCGGCTGCGGCATGCGGCCGCCTTTTTTCAGACGGGAGCAGAAGGTTTCGCGGCGCATCGGCCGGCCGGCACCGTTATGCATTCTCTTACAGAAGGTTACAAAATCATGCACATTATTTTACATCAGCCGGAGATTCCGCAGAACACCGGCAACATCGGCCGGACATGCGTGGCGACGGGTACAAGCCTGCATTTGATCGAGCCGCTGGGCTTTCGCCTCGATGAGAAGCTGCTGAAGCGCGCGGGCATGGATTACTGGGAGCATCTGGATCTGCACCGCTATATGAATTATCAGGAATTTACAGACCTGCATCCGGACGCGAAGGTCTGGTATGCCACGACGAAGGCCCGCCGCGCCTACACGGAAGTACAGTTTGGGCCGGACGACTATATCATGTTCGGCAAAGAGAGCGCCGGTATTCCGGAGGAAATTCTGGTGGAGCACGAGGAAAGCTGTATCCGCATTCCCATGCTGCCAGATATCCGGTCTCTCAATTTATCCAACTCTGTGGCGATTGTCCTTTATGAGGCCCTGCGACAGCAGGATTTTGCCGGGATGGAGACAGAAGGACAGCTGCACCGGTTACATT
>JAJPXG010000118.1 GCA_021205565.1 Lachnospiraceae bacterium
CATATTGCAAAAAGGGAAATTCAATTTACCCTTCTGTCGCTTTAATCATAAAATAGAATGATACTGCATTCCCCCTGTATCATTCTAATACGAAAAAAAGAGTGATTCAACTCAAAAACGTGCAAAAACCAATCCGTAACTATCATTATAACAGGGCAGCGCCTTTTTTTCCAGTGCAAGGGCCAAATTTACATTTTTTTCATGGATATGGTTCCGGCAGTAGAAATCATCCTGTCTGCATATACCGCAAAAGCGGGCCTACTCGGCCCGCTTCATTTCAGGAATATTCACTTCCGGCATCAGCTCCCGGCTGATGATATTTAAAACACTCTCAATCCAGTCGCATTCCTCCGGCGAAAAGCGGTTGGAAATCCGCTCCATCACCTTCTCGACATAGGTGGCGCTGACATTGTAATAATCAAAATACTTCTTCGTAGGCTCCAGTCGGTATTCCCGGTGATCCTCGGTGGACTGTATTTTATTGATATAGCCCTTTTTCACGAGGCTGTTCACCTTATAAGCCGCGTTCGGCGGCGATATCTTCATAAAGGTGGCAAATTCGTTGACCGTAGGGTTTCCCAGTGCCTGGATCGTCTCCATGGCAAAGGTCTCCACCGTGGTCAGGCTGGCCTCCCTGCTCTGGAAACGCTCGAAGATTTCCTGATAGAAATGTAATTTGAATTTTGTGTATACGTTGATAAACGCGTCCGTTAACATGGACTACCGCCTCTTTTTCCTGATGATTGCCCGTCTGGTGCCGGACTGAATACGATTCGGCTGCTTTGCTGCCGATGGGACGCGCCCTTCAGGCGCCGGATTCCCCGCTCTTCTCGATCGCGAAAATCAGCTCCGCCGTGCAGGCTAACTGCCCGTCCACTGTAGCCTTACACTCGCCGATCCCGATGGGACCCTTCTGCTTTGTCAGCACACACTCCATTTCCAGAACGTCTCCGGGAATGACCTTTCGCTTGAACTTCGCGTTTTTCACGCCGCCGAAGAGAACGATTTTGCCTTTGTTTTCCGGCACGGAAAGGATAGCCACCGCGCCCACCTGGGCCATAGCCTCTAAAATCAGTGCCCCAGGCATCACATGCTCCTGCGGGAAATGTCCGCAGAAAATCTGTTCATTGACGGAAACGCACTTACGTCCCTTCGCCCACTGGCCGGGCTCATAATCCGTAATCCGATCCACCAGTGCGAGCGGATAGCGGTGCGGCAGGATTTCCGCGATCTGATTGGAATTCAGTTCCATGGCTTTACTCCTCCCATTTTTTCAGCAGGATGCTGCCGTTGTGACCGCCAAAGCCAAGAGAGTTGGACATGGCGCAGCGCACATCATACGCACGGCCCTCGTTCGGCACCACATCCAGATCGCAGGCTTCATCCGGAGTCTGATAATGAATGGTAGCCGGCACAAAACCGTCATGTACCGTCATGGCTGTCAGAACCGCCTCCACTGCTCCCGCGGCCCCCAGCATATGACCCGTCATGGATTTGGTGGAGCTCATCATCAGATGATAAGCGTGGTCCCCGAAAGCAAGCTTCACGGCTGCGGTCTCACCCGCGTCATTTAACTGCGTGGAGGTGCCGTGCGCGTTGATATAATCTACCTCTTCCGGCTTAACACCGCCGTCGGACAGTGCCATGCGCATGGCCGCCGCCGCGCCGCTGCCGTCCGGCTTCGGAGCCGTCACATGGTGCGCGTCGCAGGTCGCGCCGTAGCCGACGACCTCCGCGTAAATCTTCGCGCCTCTGTTCAGCGCGTGGGATAATTCCTCTAAAAGCAGAATGCCCGCACCCTCGCCCAGGACGAAACCGTCACGCTCCCTGTCAAAAGGAATGGAAGCCCGGTTCGGGTCCGGATTCTCAGAAAGCGCCTTCATGGAGGAAAAGCCGCCCAGGCCAAGCGGTGTAATGCAGGCCTCCGCGCCGCCGCAGATGCACAGATCCAGATAGCCGTCCCGGATTTGGCGGAAGGCGTCGCCCACCGCGTAGGTGCCGCCCGCGCAGGCAGTCACCGGACAGCTGCAGACACCCTCAAAGCCGGTCATAATCGCAATCTGGCCCGCCGCGATATTCACAATGGTCATCGGTACATAATGAGGCGACACCCGGTCAAAGCCCTTCTGCTGTCCTCTGGAATGTTCCGTCTCCGTGACGTCCATGCCGCCGATGCCGCTGGATACGATCACGCCGCAGCGCAGCGGATCCTTCTCTCCCAGATCTCCTGCGTCAGCCATCGCTTCCTTTGCCGCCGCCACCGCAAACTGGGTGAAACGCGCCATCCGTTTGGACTCCTGACGGCCGATCAGCGCCGCCGCGTCAAAGCCCTTCACCTCCGCAGCCACCTTTACCTTCTGCGCGGAAGCATCAAATCTGGTAATCGGTCCAATGCCGCAGGCGCCTTCCTTTACCGCCTGCCAGCTTTCAGGTGCCGTCAGGCCAAGGGGTGTGACCGCTCCCATTCCTGTGATCACCACTCGTCTTTTTTCCATAGAAATTCTTCCTCCACCTTTGAGTACGAACGCTTTCCGAAATAAGTATGAACGCGCCGTTTTCTTTATTTATGACTGAATTCTTCAGCCTCAGATACCGCCTTCAGGACGCTTACGCTCCCATGCCGCCGTCCACGCCCAGCACCTGACCCGTGATATAGGCCGCGTCATCGCTTGCCAGAAACGCCACCGCCTTCGCGACATCCTCAGGCGTTCCAATCCGACCCGCGGGAATCTGCTCTTCCATTTTCTTTCTGGCATCCTCAGACAGCGCCGCGGTCATGTCCGTATCGATAAAGCCCGGCGCCACCGCGTTCACTGTGATGCCCCTGCTGCCCAATTCCTTCGCCATGGATTTGGTCATACCGATCACGCCGGCCTTGCTCGCCGCGTAATTCATCTGCCCGGCATTGCCGTGGATGCCAACCACCGAGCTGATATTCACAATCCGGCCGTAACGCTGCCGCATCATGATAGAGGAGACCTCCTTCATGCACAGGAAAGAACCCTTCAGATTCGTATCAATGACCTGATCAAAGTCCTCCTCCTTCATCCGCATCAGCAGACCATCCCGCGTTATCCCGGCGTTATTCACCAGAATATCAATCCGCCCGAAGTTCCTTTTCGCCGTCTCCATCAGCGCCTTCACGTCCGCCGCGTTCGACACATCACACGCCACTACCAGTGCATTTGGTCCGCATAACGCCGCCGTCTCCTGTGCCGCGCCCTCTTTCGAGTGCGCGCACAGCACCACATTCGCGCCCTGCTTTGCCAGCTCCACGCAGATCGCTCTCCCGATTCCCCGGCTTCCGCCGGTCACAACCGCGGTTTTACCTGATAAATTCATTCCTGTTATTTCCTTCCCTGAAGGAGTGCAGCCAGTGCCTCCACATCTGCCGCCGTCTCCACATTATACACCTTCACCTGAGGATCAATCCTCTTCAAAAATCCCGACAGCGCCTTCCCCGGCCCGATCTCCACGATCGCATCCACACCCAGGTCAATCATCCGCCGGATACTGTCCTCCATGTACACAGAACTCTGCACCTGGCGCACCAAAAGCTCCGGAATTGTCACATCCTCGCCCTTTACATCGCCCAGGCAGTTGAAAATCACCGGGATCTGCATCTTGTGGAAGTCCACCGTCTCAAAATACCCCTTCAGAGCCTCCCCGGCCGGCGCCATGTAAGGCGTATGGAACGGCCCGCTCACCTTTAAGGGCATACAGCGCTTCGCTCCCTTTTCCTTCGCGAGCGCCGCAGCTTTCTCCACCGCATCCTTCTGCCCGCCCAAAACCAGTTGTCCGGGGCAATTATAATTGGCAATCACAACAGTTCCTAAATCAGACGCTTCCTGACAGGCCTCCAGCAGCGGCTCACGGTCAAGTCCCAGCACCGCCACCATGGCAGAATCGGTTCCCTCTGCCGCTTTCTGCATCGCGTCGCCTCGAAAAGCCGCCAGCTCCACAGCCGTCTCTCTCTCAAAAACACCTGCCGCATACAGCGCGGAATACTCTCCCAAGGACAACCCCGCTGCCACCGAAGGCACAATTCCTTTTTCCTTTAATAAATCCGTCATGCCGACCGCGAAGGCCACCATGCACGGCTGCGTATATTTCGTCTGATTGATAACACCATCCGGATCCTCAAAGCAGACCTTTTTTTAAATCAAAATCCGTCTTCGCCTCATCAAAGGCCGCCCGAAACGTCGGATACTGCTCATATAAATCCGCGCCCATGCCCTTATGCTGGCTGCCCTGACCGGCATATAAAAATCCAAACTTCATTTTCTCATCCTCAATCCACTGTCATTCATCCCGTTTTTTTCTGGCCATGGATCATGCCCCGTCCAAACAACCGGTGACAACAGACTCTGCTCCTTTTATCAGTTCCACCTCAGTGCGGCCGCGTTCAACTCGCGGATTCCGTCCGCGTACAGCTCCTCGAAAATCTGTCTCACAGGCCGCTTTTCTTTCAGCATACCTGCCACCTGGCCCGCCATCACGCTGCCGGTCTCGGTATCACCGTCGAAAACCGCGCGGCGTAAGCCGCCCAAAGTCAGCTTTTCCAGCTCCTCTAAGCCCGCGCCCTTTTTCTCTAGCTGCAGATACTCGCGGGTCATCTTGTTTTTCAGGATACGGACCGGGCCGCCGATGCTGCGTCCGGTGACAACCGTGTCGGAATCCTTTGCTTTTATCAGCGCCTGCTTGTAATTCTCATGAACCGGACACTCATCGCTCACTAAAAGGCAGGTCCCGATCTGTGCGCCGCAGGCGCCCAGGGAAAATGCCGCCGCCAACTGTCTGCCATCAGCAATACCGCCCGCCGCGATCACCGGGATATCCACCGCGTCGATCACCTGCGGCACTAACGCCATCGTGGTCATCTCGCCTACATGTCCGCCGGACTCGGTGCCCTCCGCGATCAGGCCGTCCACACCGGCCTTCTCCAGGCGCTTCGCCAGCACTGTAGCCGCCACCACCGGGAAGACCTTCACACCGGCTTCCTTCCACATGGAAATGTATTTGCCGGGATTGCCCGCACCGGTCGTCACCACCGGCACATGCTCCTCGGCGATAACCTTCGCCATCTCATCCGTGCTGGGATTCATCAGCATCAGATTGACGCCGAACGGCTTGTCCGTCAGACTCCGGCAGACGCGAATCTGCGTCCGCAGATCCTCCGCCGAGAAAATACCGCCGCTGGCGATCACGCCGAGCGCGCCCACGTTAGAGCAGGCTGCCGCAAACTGTGCGGTGGCAATATTGGCCATGCCGCCCTGGATGAAGGGGAACTCTGTTCCCAGAATCTCGTTTAATTTCTGCATTGTTTTTCTCCCATCTTCCGGCACCGTCAGGTATGCCGGCACCTGTTTTATGTTCCCTCTGTGTTCTTTTCTTATGCCGGCTATGCCAGCTCCACCATGGTTCCGCCCCAGGTCATACCGCCGCCGAAGCCGACCATCAGCACCTTAGCCCCCGGGCCGATCTTTTTTAATTCCTTTAATTCCGCAAGCGCAAGCGGTATGCTCGCAGCGGACGTGTTCCCATACTCCTGAATATTTTTATAACACTTCTCCGGCGGAATATGCAGCTTGTGCACCACATGATCGATAATCCGGGAGTTCGCCTGATGGAAGACGAAGCAGTCCACGTCGTCCATGGACGCCTGCTTTCTTACAAGCACCTGATCAATGCACTTCGGAATCATCTCCACGGCAAAGCGGAACACCGCCGTTCCCTCCATGGAAATCACCGACGGAGCCTCTGAACCCGCGCCCGGGATATGCAAAAGCGCCTCATCGCCTCTGCAGCCCAGAACGGTATCTGTAAACGCATACTCGCTGCTGCTCTTCACTACAGCTGCGCCCGCGCCGTCCCCGAAGAGAATACAGGTGCTGCGGTCCTCCCAGTTGACCAAGCGGCTTAACTCCTCGCAGCCGATCACCAGACCGAATTTACGCGCAGAGGCATTTAAAATGCACTCCATCACATGCATGGCCTCCAGAAAGCCGGTGCAGGCTGCATTTAAGTCAAAACAGGGAATATCCTGGGGAAGACCCAGATCTCTCTGCAGCAGACAGGCCGCCGCCGGGCAGACATTGTCCGCAGACACAGTCGCCACAATGCAGGCGCCAATCTCATCCGGCTCAATACCGGCATCCGCGATGGCCGCCTGCGCCGCGTTCAGGCACAGATCCTGATGACTCTCCGCCTCACAGATGTGCCGCGTCCGGATTCCGGTGCGGCTGACAATCCACTCGTCGTTGGTCTCCACCATCTGCGCCAGGTCGTCGTTGGTCAGTATTTTCTGCGGGACAGATTTTCCCAGTCCCACGATTTTGATTCCATCCATATTATTTCCTCACTGCGGCTTTCCCATTGCCCGGAATTTCCGGTACCTTAAATCCGCCAGTTTATTTCCGTTCACCTTCACCAGCTGCTTAAAATTCCGGTAAAGGACCTCCTCTAAAAGCACGACAGCCTTTTCCGGATTTTCATGCACTCCACCTTCCGGCTCCGGAATAATCTCATCGATTACCTTCAGCTTAAGCAGGTCATCCGCCGTCATCCTCATCATGTCTGCCGCCTGTGTACTGCGGGAGGAATCCTTCCACAGAATCGAGGCAAACCCCTCCGGGGAAAGAATGGCGTAAACCGCGTTCGACTGCATCAGCACCCGATCCGCCACGCCCAAAGCAAGCGCGCCGCCGCTGTTGCCCTCTCCGGTCACAATGGAAATCACCGGAACCGTCAGGCTGCTCATCTCCATCAGGCTGCGGGCAATGGCCTCTCCCTGTCCCTTTTCCTCCGCCTGAATGCCGGGATATGCGCCGGTCGTATCAATAAAGGTAATCACCGGGCGGTGAAATTTCTCCGCTTCCTTCATCAGACGCTGCGCCTTGCGGTAGCCCTCCGGCCCCGGCATGCCGAAATTACACTTCATTTTTTCCTCAAGGGTTTTGCCCTTGCGGGTGCCGATGACTGTCACCGGTACACCATGATAAAGCGCGATGCCGCCTAAAATTGCCGGATCCTCCCGGCTCTGTCTGTCGCCCCTTAACTCCACAAAATCTGTGAACAGCGCTTCAATGTAGTCCTGCACACCCAGCCGCTTCCAGTGGCGGGCGATCTTAAGCTTCTCCGAACCGGTCAGCTGTGAGCGCTGCATGGTACCTGTTTTTGCCGCGGTAGCTTCCCGCGTTTTGCCTGCGGGCTGCGGCGGAAGCACACTGACAAGCGGTCCATGGTCACTTAAATTTCCCTTCTGATGCAGCTTCAGAATACGCTCGAGCGTTCCGCGAAGCTCCGTTCTTTTCACTACCTGGTCAACAAAGCCGTGATTCTCCTGAAACTCCGCCAGCTGGAAGCCCTCCGGCAGCTTCTGGTGAATGGTATCCTCAATCACGCGTTTACCCGCGAAACCGATCAAAGCCCCCGGCTCAGCTAAAATAATATCTCCAAGGGAAGCGAAGCTCGCCGTCACGCCGCCCGTGGTCGGGTGCGTCAGCACGGAAATATACAAAAGACCTTTTTCCGAAAAACGGGAGATCGCCGCGCTCGTCTTCGCCATCTGCATCAGGGAAAGGATTCCCTCCTGCATTCTGGCGCCGCCGCTGGTGCAGAATATAATCAGCGGGAGACGCTTTGCCGTCGCGAACTCCACCGCGCGGGTGATTTTCTCGCCCACAACTGTACCCATGCTGCCCATCATGAAATGATTATCCATGACGCAGACCACACATTTATATCCGCCAATGGAGCCTGTCGCGCAGACAACGGCCTCATTTAAGCCCGACTTTGTCTGCGCGGTCTCCAGTTTCTTTTTATAATCAGGAAATGACAGCGGATCCACCGCCGTCATGTTCTCGTCCAGCTCCTCCATGGAACCGTCGTCCAGGATGGAATTCAGACGAAAATAAGCGCCCACCGGAAAATGGTGGCCGCAATACGGACAAAGATACTGCTCCTGTATAATCTGCCGCTTTCCGCATTCTTTTCCACAGTCCGGGCAGGTCATCTTCTCCGCAAGTGCATTCTGCTCCCGCACGGCTTTATTGGCCAGGGAGAGAGCGCGGCGTTTTGCTGTACCTGATGCCATGTTCTGTCTATCCTCACTCTCACAAAGAGGGCGCCGGCTTTCGCCGCCGCCCCTTTCTCACAATAACTTACAGCGTGTTCAGATACTCCACAATATTGCCCACTGTCACGAAGTCCGCAAGCTTATCCTCCTCAATGGAAATGCCGAACTCCTCCTCCAGCGCCATCACTAACTCCATGCTGTCCAAAGAGTCCGCGCCAAGGTCGTCCTTTAAGGAAGCCTCCATGGTTACCTTCTCTGCGTCGCAGGCCAGCGTGTCCACAATAATTCCCTTGATTTTTTCAAAATCCATTGTTTTATTCTCCTTTTTTATTCTACAGATGATTTTTAGTTAAAATTTTTTAAATAATTATAACATGGTTATT
>JAJPXG010000065.1:0-9762 GCA_021205565.1 Lachnospiraceae bacterium
GCCGCAGTGGTGGTGGCTGTGGGCTGTTATGTGCAGACCGGGACGGAGCAGGTGTTACAGGATTCGGGTGTAGATCTCGTTATTCGAAATAAAAAAAAAAAAAAAACGGCGGAGCTGATTGAGGAGTTCCTGACAGGCAGGACGGCCGCGGAAAACGGCAAAACCCCGGAGAAAGACCCTGGCTCGCAGAAAGAAAACTTAGAAGCGCTTGCGGCTGCGAAAACTCTCGGCGGCGACAGCCTGTCCGACATCAGCCGCATCTATGAATATGAGGAAATGACGCTGTCAAAGACAGCGGAGCACACCCGCGCATATATTAAAATCCAGGACGGCTGCAATCAGTTCTGCAGTTACTGCATTATTCCCTATGCCAGGGGGCGGGTGCGCAGCAGGCACTATGAGGACATCCTTAAGGAGGTCAGAGGACTCGTCGCGGCGGGCTATCAGGAGATCGTGCTCACGGGTATCCATATCAGCTCCTACGGCATTGATTTTGAGGACGAGCCGTGGGAGAGGGGCGAGTGTGTGAACCGGCTTAAGTCCGATGTGCGCCACGATTATTCCGGTACCGGCAAGCTGATCGATATGCTGGAGCGGCTGGCAAAGGAAAGCGGAATCAAGCGCATCCGTTTAGGCTCCCTGGAACCCAGGATTATTACGGAGGATACGGCGAAACGGCTTGCTGCCATCCCGCAGCTCTGCCCGCATTTTCACCTGTCTCTGCAGAGCGGCTGTGATGCGACCCTGCGCCGCATGAACAGGCACTATACCGCCGCAGAGTATGCGCAGAGTGTGTCCAGGCTGCGGCGCGCGTTTGGCCATCCGGCCATTACCACCGATGTGATCGTGGGATTCCCGCAGGAGACGGAGGAGGAATTTGGTGAAACGGTCCGCTTTCTTGAGGACCTTGCCCTCTATGAGATGCATATTTTCAAATATTCCGCGCGGAAAGGAACCGTGGCCGCGGGCATGAAGGGGCAGCTGACCGAGGCGGTGAAGGGGGAGCGCAGCGACGTCCTGCTTGCCATGACAGCCAGGCATTCTGCCGAATACCGCAGGGCATGGATTGGCCGCAGAGCGGAGGTTTTATTTGAAGAGGAAAAAGAAGTGGATGGCCGCAGATATTGGATCGGCCACACAAGAGAATACGTGAAGGCAGCGCTTATGAGCGGGGAAAATCTGGAAAACAGGCTCCTGACATGCGAGATCACAGGGATGCTGACAGATGAAATCGTGGAGTGCCGGTGCCTGGAAAGGTGAGAGTATGCTTATCATACGCCAAAATATGAGTGAGGAAGAAATGGACCGTCTGATGACGGTTTACCGCGAATCAAATGAGGAAAATGTGGAGTATTTCTTCCCGGAGCTGGAGGATAAGGCGGAGGGCCTTAAAAAGGTGGTGAATAATTTTAAAGACTTCCTGAAAAAGTTTTTCGCGGATGAGAGAAATACTTACTACATCTGGGAGGCCGACGGGGAGTGGGTCAGCGCGCTGCGCCTGACACACCTTGAGAGCTGTTACTTTTTAGAGGCGCTGGAAACGAAGCCGGACTGTCGTAAAAGGGGATTTTCGCAGGCTTTATTTCAGGCACTGTACCAGTATCTGGGTAAGAATGGTCCCTTTGTGATCCGGGATCACGTCTCCAGGAGGAATGCAGCTTCGTTGGCGGCGCACAAGAGAGCCGGCTTTGTGGTTGAATATGAAAACGCGGTGGAATTTATGCCCGGCATGGAGGACAGGCCGGAGAATCCCAGGGCCTATGGGATGATTTACCGGGGCGAGGAGAATCCCCTGAAAACCATCATCCGCGACGGCGGTATGATGAATATTTTCCGCTCCATCGGCTGCATCGGGGACAGCCTGACGAGCGGAGAATTTGAGTGTGTCGGACTTAACGGAGAGAAGGTCTGGTGGGACTGCTATGAATATTCCTGGCCAAAGCAGATTGAGCGCATTACCGGCATTCAGATGACCTGCTTTTCTAAGGGCGGGCGGACAGCGTATCAGATTTATAAAGAGGCGGATAAAAAAATAAGCCCGACAGAGGATATCAATCACCTGTTTGACAAGGATCACCTGAAACAGGGATATATCATCGCACTCGGGGTCAATGATGTCGGCTGGCAGGCAACACTGGAAACGGTCTATGACGGGCAGATTGGCAGCCCCAAGACCGATATTGATCTTCAGAACTATGAAAACAACGCGCCCACCTTTGTGGGGTGGTATGCGAGAATCATTCAGCGCCTGCAGTCCCTGCAGCCTGAGGCAAAGTTTTTTCTTCTGACCATGCCAACCGATTTCGGCAGTGAGGAATTCTGTACGTTAATCAAGGGGATTGCCTTAAAGCTTAAAAACTGCTATGTGGTGGATCTGTTTCACTACGCGCCGCCCTATGATCAGGCGTTTCAGGAAAAATATTATGACGGCGGGCATATGAACGCCATGGGGTATCTGCTGTCCGCGCACTACATTATGACTTACATGGACTGGATTATCCGGCACAATATCATGGATTTCAGATCTGTCCAGTATATCGGGACGGACTTACGGCCGACGAATTCGTAATGGCGTCGAATCGATACTATTCACGGCTCTCCGCCCACATGCGCAAAAGCGTCCAGCAAGCTGTCCGACGCAGCAAAAAACACTGCTCATTTTTTTGCTTATGTGGGTGGAGTTCCTGCTTCACAGGCTTCATCGAAAAATATAATTAACATCTTACGTGTAAACACGACGATTTTAATTATATTTTCCGATGGCCGTGAATAGTAACGTCGAATCGTGCATGTCGTGAGGCATCGAAAGGAAGTGCTTGAAATTTTTATATAAATGGTTTATGATTAACCTGTATTTTTGTTTCGGACAAACCGGTTGGCCCGGCGGGAGGACATGAGGATTTACGATGGAAGATTTTGGAAGTACCAGATTTATACAGATTGATTCAGAGCAGGTTACGGGCGCGCAGATGGTGCTGACCACTGTGTATGATGCTCTTTCACAGAAGGGGTATAATCCGGTGAATCAGATTGTCGGCTACATCATGAGCGGAGACCCGACCTTCATCACCTCCTATAACGGCGCGCGCAGCCTGATTATGAAGGTGGAACGGGACGAACTGGTGGAGGAGCTTTTACGGGCGTACATCGCCAATAAACATTGGGATCAGGTTTAGATGAGAATCATGGGACTGGACCTGGGCAGCAAGACGGTGGGCGTCGCAATCAGCGACCCCCTGCTGATTACCGCCCAGGGATTGGAAATCATCCGCCGCAAGGATGAAAATAAACTGCGTCAGACGCTTGCGCGCATCGAGGAGCTGATTGTGCAGTATGACGTGGGTGAAATTGTGCTTGGTTTTCCGAAGCACATGAATAACGATATTGGAGACAGGGCGCAGTTTTCACTGGATTTTCAGGAAAAACTGGAGCGGCGCACCGGGCTTCGCGTAGCACTCTGGGATGAGAGACTGACCACGGTCAGCGCGGACAAAATCATGATGGAAGCGGGTGTGCGACGCGAGAACCGCAAGGAATACGTGGACCAGATTGCCGCGTCGATTATTTTGCAGGAGTATCTGGATCACCGCAGGCTGACGGAAAAACAGGACACTCCGTAGATGGCCGGAAGTGATTTTTGAGGAGAATACCGTTTTGGAGAAAATTATCTTAACCCCTCAGGGAGAAGATCCCATCGAATTATATGTACTGGAGCAGACGAGGCTCGGGGGCGTGAACTACCTGCTGACCACGGATGAGGAGAGCGGCGACGGGGAGGCCTATATTTTAAAGGAGACCAGCCGGACAGAGGATGAGATTTCCTATGAGTTCGTGGAGAATGATGCAGAGCTGACTGCAGTGGGAGAGGTATTCCAGAGCCTTTTAGAGGACGAGGACATCAGCCTCGTCTGAGATACCTGTTTTGAGAAGCAGAAGTATATCCGACAGAATAATGAACCGCATAAAAGAGAAACCAAAGACCGGAACGTTTTTACATAAAAAAGCGTTTCCGGGGTTAAAAAGATAACACAATAACCGCAATGGAAGCGGTTATGATCCAAAACAGGCGATGTCCGGAGAAGACTGTCTGGCTTGTATCGGCTGAAAAACGGCTTTGCCCGCTGTCAGAACGGGGAATTTTGGAACAGTGGAACTGGCCGGGACCGGATGAAGAGACTTAAGGATACCGTGAAGCAGACAGAACGATCTGACATTTGCCTTTAAAACGCGCTGTGAAAAGAGGAGAAAGCGGCGCGGCCTGAAAAGAAAAGGAGAAGCGAGTGAAGAATGAATTGAATACGGACAGTCACTCCAGACTGAAGATCATACCTCTCGGAGGCCTGGAGCAGATCGGTATGAACATTACTGCCTTTGAGTACGAGGACAGTATTGTTGTGGTGGACTGCGGGCTGGCTTTCCCGGCGGACGACATGCTGGGAATCGACTTAGTCATCCCGGACGTCACCTACCTGAAGGATAACTTTGAAAAGGTCAAAGGCTTTGTGATCACGCACGGCCATGAAGACCACATCGGCGCGCTGCCCTATATTTTAAAGGACATGAATGTGCCGGTTTACGCCACCCGTCTGACGATGGGCATTATTGAAAACAAGCTGACAGAGCATGATTTAATGGATACGACCAGGAGGGTCGTCGTCAAATTCGGACAGACCATTACGCTCGGCAAATTCCGGGTGGAATTTATCAAGACCAACCACAGCATTGTGGACGCCGCGGCCTTGGCTATTTATTCCCCGGCCGGCATTGTGGTGCACACGGGTGATTTTAAAGTAGATTACACCCCTGTGTACGGGGATGCCATTGATCTGGCTCGCTTTGCGGAGCTGGGTAAAAAGGGAGTGCTGGCGCTTCTGCCGGACTCCACCAATGCCGAGAGACCGGGCTTTACGCCTTCCGAGAAGACCCTGAGCCGGACCTTTGAGGCGCTTTTTGAGGAATATAAGGACACCCGCATTCTGGTGGCGACCTTCGCCTCCAATGTGGATCGCGTGCAGCAGATTATCAACACGGCCGGCAAATTCGGCCGCAAGGTCGTGGTGGAAGGCCGCAGCATGGTGAATATCATTGAGACCGCCTCCAGGCTGGACTGCCTGCATATCCCGGACAATACGCTGATCGATGAGGATATGCTGAAGTCCTATCCGGAGGAGCAGACGGTGATCATCACCACCGGCTCTCAGGGTGAGAGCATGGCCACCTTATCCCGCATGGCCAGCGGCATGCACAAAAAGATTTCCATCCATCCGGGGGATACCGTGATCTTTTCCTCCAATCCTATTCCCGGCAACGAGAAGGCTGTCACCAAGGTGGTCAACGAGCTGCTGCAGAAGGGGGCGCAGGTGATCACGCAGGACGCGCATGTATCCGGCCACGCCTGCCAGGAGGATCTGAAGCTGATTTATACTCTGGTAAAGCCGAAGTATGTGATTCCTGCCCACGGTGAATATAAGCACCTGGTGGCACAGAAAAAGATCGCTTTAAATCTGGGCATTCCGAAGGAAAATATCTTCATTCTGCAGTCCGGCGATGTGATCGAGATGGATGAGAACAGCGCCCGGATTACCGGAAAAGTACCCGCCGGCGGTATTCTGGTGGACGGCCTGGGCGTGGGCGATGTGGGCAATGTGGTTCTGCGCGACAGACAGCGTCTGGCGGAGGACGGTATCCTGATTGTGGTACTTTCCTTAGACAGCGATAATCTGCAGGTGGTCTCCGGACCGGATATTGTTTCCAGAGGCTTTGTCTATGTCAGAGAGTCCGAGTCCCTGATTGATGAGGCGACACAGATTGTGGAGGTAGCCGTGGACAAGTGTCTGGAGAAGGGCATCACGGACTGGGGCAAGCTAAAAGGCAGCATCCGTGACGATTTAAGCGACTTTATCTGGGAGAGAACCAACCGCAAACCGATGATTTTGCCTATCATTATGGAGGTGTAACACCCGGCAGGGCGTTCCTTCAGGGAAATCAAGGGGACAAAAGTCATAAAAAGAGATGCGTGCATCGGTTTTTATGGCTCTGGGACCCGCACACCGACACACAGAGGATACCATGGAACCTGAGATTATGAAGGAAACCGACGTGCTGATTCACAGGATTGTCTCGTCGGAGGTTTATAAAGAATACAGACAGAGTCTTGAAAAAGTAGAGCAGTACCCGGAGTTAAAGGAACGCCTGGACAGCTTCCGCACCCGCAACTATGAGGTGCAGACCAATATGCCGGAGGGCGCTTCTTTTGAGGAGCTGGACGATCTGGACCGGGAGAAGCACGAGTTGACGCAGAATCCGCTGCTCAAGGAGTTCCTGGCCGCGGAGCTGGCCCTTTGCCGCATGATGCAGGAGGTCATGAATAAACTGGTGGAAAGCTTGAACTTTGAATAACCAACGTTACTATTCGCAGACGGCTTGGAGAATATAACCAGACCTGTCAAGCGCAGTTTGCTTGTAAAGGGTCAGCCACGAAGACCTCGCATGGGAGAAACCATATGGGAGATGTAAAAGAAATCATTTTATCGGTTTTGCGCACGGCAGTAAAGATTATGCTGACGGTGCTGGTGGTGGTAGTCATTTACCGGGGTGCACAGTTTGGCTATGAGATCGGCTATCGCGTTTTCTCGGAAGAGCCGGTCAGTCAGGGCGAGGGAAGGGACATTACCGTGACTATTACGGAGGACATGGGCAGCAGCGAAATCGCGGACCTTTTGGAGGATGAGGGCGTGATTCGCTCCGCGCTGGTTTTTAAGCTGCAGAATCGTCTTTCCAGCTATAAAACGACTATGAAGGCCGGGACCTATACACTGAACACTTCCATGACGAATGACGAGATCATGGAGGCGCTCTCTTCGGGCTCGGATGAGGAATAGAATATGATTCTTGACGAGAGGATAGTTGCCTTTATTCAGTCCATGGATAAAGGCAACAGCCTTTTTCTGACAAATTTAGAGGAGGAAGCCTTAACGGAGCGTATTCCCATCATCCGGCCGCAGACGCAGAGCCTGCTTCGGTTTCTGTCAGCCCTGACAAAACCTGCTGCTATCCTGGAGGTGGGGACGGCCATCGGTTTTTCCGCGATTTTGATGGCGGAAAATACGCCGGCGGACTGCCGGATCACCACGATTGAAAATTATGAGAAACGCATTCCGAAAGCACGGGAGAATTTCAAAGCCTCCGGCTATGAAGAAAAAATCTCGCTTCTTGCCGGTGACGCGAGGGATATCCTGCCTGAGCTTACCGGCCCCTATGATCTGATTTTCATGGACGCAGCCAAGGGGCAGTACATGCATTTCCTGCCTGAGGTGAAGCGGCTTCTGTCCCCGGGCGGCCTGCTGATTTCAGACAACGTGATGCAGGACGGGGAAATATTGGAATCCCGCTTTGCCGTGGAGCGGCGCAACCGCACCATCCACAGCCGGATGCGGGAATATTTATTTGCCCTGACGCACGATGAGACGTTGGAAACGGTGATTCTGCCGGTGGGGGACGGCGTGACGCTGAGCGTGAAGAAAGACGAGGCAAAGCCGGAAGCGGCTCAGAACCATATTGGAACAGAACTGTAAAAGGAAGCCGTCTGAGGATACGACAAATGAAACCGAATGAAATAAAAAGGAAAAAGCCCGAGCTTTTAGCGCCTGCCGGAAGCCTGCCGGTCTTAAAAACCGCCGTCATCTACGGCGCGGACGCGGTTTATATCGGCGGGGACGCCTTCGGCCTCAGAGCCGGGGCACAGAATTTCTCCCCGGATGAAATGCGGGAGGGAATCGCTTTTGCGCACGCGCATGGTGTGAAGGTCTATGTGACGGCCAATATCCTGGCTCATAACCGGGATCTTGTGGCGGCGGAAGCCTATTTTCAGGAATTAAAGGAAATGAAGCCGGACGCGCTGATTATTTCGGATCCGGGGATGTTTATGACTGCGCGCAGGGTCTGCCCTGAGATCGACATCCATATTTCCACGCAGGCCAACAATACCAATTACGAAACCTGCCGCTTCTGGCATGACCTGGGGGCAAAGCGGGCGGTCAGCGCCAGGGAGCTTTCTTTGAAGGAACTTGAGGAAATCCGTGCAAATATTCCGCAGGATATGGAGATCGAGACCTTTGTCCACGGCGCCATGTGCATTTCCTATTCCGGACGCTGCCTTCTGTCCGCGTTTCTGACCGGGCGCGACGCCAACCAGGGTGCCTGCACGCATCCCTGCCGCTGGAAGTACGCGCTGATGGAGGAAAAGCGCCCCGGCGAGTATTTTCCGGTGGAGGAAAATGATCGGGGCACCTATATTTTCAATTCCAGGGATCTGTGCATGGTCGGGCATATTCCGGAATTGTGCGAGGCTGGGATTGATTCATTTAAGATCGAGGGCCGCATGAAGACCGCGCTCTATGTGGCCACCGTGACCAGAGCCTACCGCAGGGCGATCGATGATTATTTCACGGATAAGGCGCTGTATGAAGCAAACAGGGACTGGTACGAGGCTGAGGTGAGAAAATGTACGCACCGCCAGTATGCCACCGGCTTTTTCTTTGGGAAGCCGTCCGCCGAGATGCAGATTTACGACAGCAGCACTTACGTGAATGATTATGTTTATCTGGGCAGTATCGAGGAGGCGAAATGCAGTCCGGATCCCGGCAACTGTCCGGAGAAAAAAACAGGCTGATCCGCATTACCCAGAAAAACAAGTTCGCGGTGGGTGATACCATTGAGATTATGAAACCGGACGGACGCAATATCAGCGCGCAGGTGATCGCCATGTACGATGAGACCATGGCGGCGGTGGAAAGCTGCCCGCACTCGCGTCAGGTGATCTGGCTTTTGCTGTCCGAAGAGGCTGAGATTTATGATGTGCTGCGGGTGTGCAAATCCTGAATCGGTGAAAGGAAAAAGCAGGATCACAGATGGATAGTGCCAGAAAACAGAGCAGACGGCAATACTCATGAAATGGATTATCGGCCGCGGTGCAGCGGCGATTGAAGGGAGGAGCAGTATGAGCTTCAACAGAAAGGAACTGGTGGAGCGTTTCAGCCCCGTGCTGAGGGAAGTGGATACCGCTTCTCCGCTGACGGTCGGAAATGGAGAATTTGCCTTTACGGCGGATGTGACAGGTCTGCCGTATCTTTAAGCAGAGTTCAGAATTGAATAAAATCAGCACTTGGGTGTATAATACAACTGAATAAGCAATTTGTGTCAGGTGCAGCAGATTTGGAATTGAAAATAGGGATGGAATTTGCTGTACCTGATCTGTTTTGGCACAAAGGAGGTAAAAACGCATGGCAAAAAAACTGTTATCCCGCAAGGAGGTTCCGGTTCAGGAGACCTGGGACCTGTCCCTGATTTACAGGACGGACAAGGCGTTTAAAGCGGATGTGGAGGAAATCAAACGGCTGGCGAAGGAGATCGTGCGCGTCTACAAGGGGCAGCTCACAACATCGCAGGCGGTCAACGACTGTCTGGACGCGCTGCGCACGCTTGAGGAGAAGATGGGGCTTGCGGATCACTACGTCAGCCTGGCAGCTTCTGTGGATCATTACGATTCTGAGGTACAGGATCAGGCGGGGCAGATCGGCAGGCTCTTTTCACAGATCGGGAGTGAATTGAGCTTTATCGACAGCGAGATTGGTAAGCTGCCGGAAGAAATTTTGCAGAACGCGATGGATTCATCCAAGGCAAACCGGGGATATCTCGGCGATGTTCTGCGTCAAAAGCCGCACCGGCTGCATCCGGAGGCGGAGCGCGTGCTCAGTGCAGTTT
>JAJPXG010000065.1:9772-37425 GCA_021205565.1 Lachnospiraceae bacterium
CCCAGAACAGCCCCTATGAAATTTATAATGCGGCCAAGCTGGCGGACATGCGCTTTCCTTCCTTTGAGGCGGACGGGGAGGAGTATCCCTTAAGCTATTCTCTTTTTGAGGATAATTATGAGTACGACGAGAACACCGCGGTGCGCCGCGCGGCCTTTGCGGCCTTTTCCAAAAAGATCCGGGAATACGAAAATGTGACTGCTGCCGCCTACAATACTGTGGTGCAGTAGGAAAAGATCATGGCCGGCTTAAAGGGCTTTGACAACGTGTACGATTACCTGCTGTTCGACCAGAAGGTGACGCGCGACATGTACGACCGCCAGATCGACCTGATTATGAAGAAGCTGGCGCCGCATATGCGTAAATACGCGAAGCTTCTTAAGAAAATTCACAAGCTGGATAAGATGACCTTCGCTGATTTAAAGCTCCCTGTTGATCCGGAGTACAACCCGTCGGTCACGATCGAGGGCTCCCGTGAATATATCGAGAAGGGCCTGGCCATCATGGGCGACGATTATGTGAAAATGGTGCGGACCGCTTATGAGGAGCGGTGGATTGATTTCGCGCAGAATCAGGGCAAGGACACGGGCGGCTTCTGTGCCAGCCCCTACGGCAGCAATTCCTTTATTTTGCTGAGCTGGAATGAACGGATGTCGGATGTCTTTACGCTGGCGCACGAGCTGGGTCACGCGGGACATTTCCGCCTCTGCAACGGCGCGCAGTCCATTTTCGATACCAACGTATCCACTTATTTTGTGGAAGCGCCCTCTACGATGAATGAGCTTCTGCTGGCGCATTATCTGCTGGGCACTGACGAAGATCCGCGTTTCCGCCGTTTTGTTCTCTCCAATATGGTCAGCAACACGTATTATCATAATTTTGTGACCCACCTGCTGGAGGCAGCTTATCAGCGGGAGGTATACCGCCAGGTGGAGGAGGGCCGCACCATGCAGGCCGAAACCCTGAGCAAAATCATGAAGGATACGTTGCATCAGTTCTGGGGAGACGCCGTCGAGCTTAACGAAGGCGCCGAGCTTACCTGGATGCGTCAGCCCCACTATTATATGGGCCTGTATTCCTACACCTACAGCGCGGGCCTGACTGTCGCCACTCAGATGTGCAAGCGCATTGAAAACGAGGGGAAAGAAGCCATCGAGGACTGGAAAAAGGTACTGGCCGCGGGCGGGACGCTCACACCGGTGGAGTTGGCGGCACTCGCCAAAATCGATATCACCACCGATAAGCCGCTTTTAGATACGATCGATACGATTGGTGGTTATATTGACGAGATCTGCAGGCTGACGGAGCAGATCGGCGCGAACTGAAAAAAGACAAAGTGATAGCGGCTATTCCTTTTTTACTGCTTTGGAATAGCCGCTTCTAATGAATTGCTCCCATTGGATTGCAACCTCTCTTTCTTCGGATTATGAATGTCGGATTAGATTTTCATTGGTTTGCACCTCTAATATATTTCAATGGTTTGCGGTTCAGTTATGTAATTTTCTGATATTCTGATATCAATTTCGGTCTTAATATGAAACTTTTTCTGAATTTCTAACATCTGTTCTGATTTTCTGATCTTTATCCTGCTCTGAATTTTAATGTCCGGTTTCTTTTTTCATTTATGATCTGTCAGCTTTCAGCTTTTTCATTCAGATCCTTTATTCCGTCTGATTATCTTTCTTTGCTTTGATCTTTTATCAGTTTCTTTTGTCCTTATTAAATCTTTTTCAGTTCTAATACTAAGCTTTCTCGTCACCTGAATACTAAAACTGTTTTTTTGGTTCAATACTGAACTTTCGCTTTTCGGATATTAAATTTTCTTTTCTGTTGGATATTAAGTCTTTTTGAATACTGTAATATCTTTTAAATTTAACTGTTCATTGGTCTGTACCTGTTAATATACCTCTTTGAGTGCTTTACCTGAATGAAATTCTTTTAACCATTCAATGGTCCTTACCTTTACTTTCTTAGATTATGAGTGTTAGATTAGATTGCCCTTTGGTCTGCCCTCCTTTAGTTGTTTTTGTGTTCTTGTTTGTTTGTAACTGTAATATATCACATGATTTTTTAATTGTCAACACAATTTTTGAAAAAAATTCAAATATTTTCAAAAAAGATGAAAATCGAAAAATATAACAGAATCGAGTGGAAAATAAAATCGAAAATACAGATATTGAAGCAGCAGAAAGGAAAATGGCAAGAATAGTTACTATATAAAATTCTGACAAATGAAAGCTGTTTAGAAGAAGGGCTGTATCGATCCTTGTGAAATAAAGACAGCAACGAAAGAAAACGCTATATTTTTTCATTTTTGTCAGTTATAATGAAATCGCAGACTATTTGGAGCAAAATACAGAAAGTCAGATACAGGCGATGAGGAGGATGGAAGGATGTTTCAGAAATTTGAGGTGCATGTGCCGGAATTTCACGATGCAGTATATGATATTACAGATTATGGGGCAGTCGGAGATGAGGTGCATTCCAATACCGGAGCATTCCGAAAAGCGATGGAGGCCGCGGTAAAAACCGGCGGGCATGTCCTGGTGCCGGACGGCATCTGGCTGACCGGGCCGATCTGCCTGAAAGGCGGCGTTGATCTGCATCTGGCTGATAACGCGCTGATCGTATTTGACAAAAATCCGGAGGAATATCCCGTGTGGAAAACGGATTACGAGGGAACTGACAGGCTGCGCACTGTTTCTCCGATTCATGCGGAGAATGCGGAGAATATCGCGATTACCGGAAACGGCGTGATCGACGGCAGCGGTCATCTGTGGCGGCCGGTGAAACGTATGAAGGTGACGGAGAAGGAGTGGAAGGCTTTACTTAGAAGATCCCCATACACGATTCCTGGCCATGAGGGAGAAATCTGGATGCCCTCTGAGACGATCTATGAAGGACAGCTTCACGGAGAAATCTCCCCACAGGCAGAAAACGCTTTGGAGCTGGCCGCGCCGTATTATGATCTGTACCGGCCGGTCATGGTGCGCCTGGATCACTGCAGAAGAATTCTGATTGAGAATGTTACCTTGCAGAATTCGCCTGCCTGGTGCGTGCACCCCTTCTTCTGCGAAGACCTGACCGTGCGCGGCGTGACGGTTTATAATCCGTATTACGCGCAGAACGGAGACGGAATTGATGTGGAATCATGCCGCAATGTGGAGATCGCCTGCTCTAAATTTAATGTCGGCGACGACGGCATCTGCATCAAGAGCGGGAAAAACAAAGAGGCCAGGAAAATTCCGGGACCTTCGGAGAATATTTACATCCATCACTGCCATGTAGGGCACAGCCACGGCGGTTTTGTGGTCGGGAGCGAGATGAGCCGCGGCGTGCGCAATATTCTGGTGGAGGACTGCACCTTTACGGATACGGATGTGGGACTGCGGTTTAAGAGCGCGATTCCCAGAGGCGGCGTGGTGGAGGATATTACCATTCGCAGAGTGAATATGCTCAATATCAAGGAGCAGGCCGCGATATTTACCATGAATTATGTGTTGAATATCAACGGCACTGATGAGGCGGCCGCAGGGGCTGAGAGCGAGGAAGATATTCCGGTTTTCCACGACATCTTTATTGAGGACTGTACCTGCCTCCATGCCCGCCAGGCGGTGAGAATCCAGGGCCTGAAACGGGAGAAGCCGGTGATTTACAATATCAGGTTCCGGAACTTTAATTGCGTTGCGGAGGAGGAAAATGTGTTGGAGGACTGCAGCGATGTAGTGTTTGAACCGTGACGGAAAGACGGGGCATGTTGTGCCTGAACCATGACAGAAAGCCGATGGTATGTCGTATTGAAACCGTAATGGAAGGATAAGGAATGCGACGGAGAGGAGAAATGATGTTTGACAGAAAAGCGTATGAGCAGCGCATGAAGTGGTATCAGGAGGCCAGGTTCGGCCTGTTTATTCACTGGGGACTTTACGCGATTCCCGCCAGAGGCGAGTGGGTGCGCAGCACGGAGCAGATGCCCGAGGAGGAGTATCTTCCGTTCTTTGAGGAGTTTGACCCGGTGGATTTTGATCCCGCGAAATGGGCCAGGGCGGCGAAAGAGGCGGGGATGAAGTACGCGGTGATGACGGCGAAGCACCACGATGGGTTCTGCCTCTTTGACAGTAAACTGACAGATTTTAAGTCGACCAATACAAAAGCTGGGAAGGACCTGGTCCGGGAATATCTGGACGCTTTCCGGGCTGAGGGGCTGAAGGTGGGGCTGTATTATTCGCTGCTGGACTGGCATCATCCGGATTATCCGCATTACGGGGATTTGCATCATCCGATGAGGAATTGCGAGGCCGAACGGGATGTGGAGCGGAATTTTGACCACTATCTGGATTATATGCACGGCCAGGTCCGGGAGCTTTGCACGGAGTATGGGAAGCTCGATCTGATGTGGTTTGATTTTTCCTACGGAGAGATGACTGGTGAAAAGTGGAGAGCAACCGAGCTGGTGCGCATGATTCGCAGCCTGCAGCCGGATGTCATCATTGACAATCGTCTGGAGGTCAGTGGTTCCGGTTTTGGCTCTCTGGCGAGCGGAAATCCCAGCGGGTTTTCCGGAGATTTTGTGAGCCCCGAACAGATCATTCCACCGAACGGCCTGCAGGATGTGAATGGAAACGATCTGGTCTGGGAGGCCTGTGTGACCATGAACGATCACTGGGGATACTGTGCCAGGGATAAGCGTTTTAAGCCGGCTTCCATGCTGATTAAAAAGCTGGTGGAGTGCGTCAGCAAAAACGGCAACCTGCTTTTAAACGTGGGTCCGGACGCCAGAGGCAATATTCCGCAGGAGTCCTGTGATATCCTCGATGAGATTGGCCGCTGGATGAAGAAAAACAGCGCCTCCGTCTACGGCTGCAGGGGGAGTGGACTGCCCAAACCCGAGAACGGCAGGATTACGGCAAAGGGCAATCATCTGTATTATCATATCATGGAGAATTCTATCGGCGGTATTCCACTTTACGGGGTGGACAGAGCCAGGGTGGAAAAGGTACGCTTGTTACAGGACGGGAGTGAGCTGAAGGCACAGGACAACTGGGTGGTGAATAATTATCCGGACATTGCCTTTGTGGAAGTGTCCGATACGCCTGCACTGCCGGATCCGACGGATACGGTGGTGGAGATTGTGATGAAGGAGTAAGGAAACAAAGCATGTTTCCCGGAGGATCGATGAGACGTTTTCGCACACTGTCAGAGGGATTATGGCTTCTGCTGGAAGGCTGCATATTTCGATTGATAAAGAGAAAAGGAAAGGCGGAAAACCGGTGATGGATTATATGGAGGTTTATGAAAAATGGTGTACGGATCCTTACTTTGATGAGGGGACGAGGCAGGAGTTAAAGGCAATCAGGGATGATGAGAAGGAGATCGAGGACCGCTTTTACCGGCAGTTGAAATTCGGCACGGGTGGTCTGCGCGGCGTGATTGGCGCGGGCACGAACCGGATGAATATTTACACGGTGCGGCAGGCAACGCAGGGGCTGGCGGATTATGTCATGAGTGCAAGTGAGTCAACGCATTCTTTGCGATTGACGAGCGACGAATGGGATAATGACTGCGCATTTTGCAGTCATTATATTCTGGAGCAGGACGGCGCGGCCAAAGGGGTTGCGATCGCCTATGATTCGAGGCGGATGTCTCCGGAGTTTGCGAAGGAGGCGGCGCTTTGCCTGAACGCAAATGGGATTCAGACGTATCTGTTTGAGAGTCTCAGGCCGACGCCGGAGCTTTCCTTTACCGTGCGTCAGCTGCACTGCATTGCCGGCATCGTGATTACAGCCAGTCATAATCCGGCCGAGTATAACGGCTATAAGGTTTACTGGGAGGACGGCGCGCAGATCACACCGCCGCATGACAAAAATATCCTGGCGTGTGTAGCGAAGGTGACGGACTTTTCACGGGTGAAAACGATGGACGAGCAGGCTGCGAAGGCAGCTGGCTTATTTCATATCATCGGCAAAGAAATGGATGATCTGTATATGGAGCAGCTGAAGGGCCAGAGCATTCACCCGGAAATCATTCCGGACATGGCGAAGAATATCCGGATTGTCTACACGCCGCTTCACGGTACGGGAAATAAACCGGTGCGCCGTGTACTGGCCGAGCTGGGATTTACGCAGGTCTATGTGGTGCCCAAGCAGGAGGAGCCGGACGGCAACTTTACCACAGTGCCTTATCCGAACCCGGAGGATCCAAACGCCTGGACGCTGGCGCTGAAGCAGGCAAAGGAAGTGGATGCGGATCTTGTGCTGGCGACAGATCCGGACGCAGACCGGCTGGGCGTGTGTGTGAAGAATACAAAGACCGGCGAGTATATCAGCTTTACCGGCAATATGTCCGGCATGCTGATTGCGGAATACATTCTGCGCGAGCGCACAAAGACCGGAACCATGCCGGAAAATCCGGCTCTGGTGGAGACCATCGTGACGACGGATATGGCGAAGGCCGTGGCGGCGGATTATGGCGTGAAGCTGATCGAGGTACTGACCGGCTTTAAATATATCGGCGAGCAGATTAAGTTTTTTGAGGAGAATCACACCTATCAATATGTGTTCGGCCTGGAGGAGAGCTACGGGTGCCTGGCCGGAACCTATGCCAGGGATAAGGACGCCTGCGTGGCGGTGATGATGCTCTGCGAAGCGGCAGCTTTTTATAAAAAGCAGGGGAAAACCCTCTGGGACGCCATGCTGGATCTGTATGAAAAGTACGGTTATTACAAGGAAGGTCTGGCGACCGTGACGCTAAAGGGCCTGGACGGCGCGAAACAGATTCAGGAGCGGATGGCTGCCTTCAGGGGAAATCCGCCGAAACAGCTGGGCGGACTGAAGGTGGAGGCGCTCAGGGATTATCAGTCCGGCTTAAGGACTGAGGTTGAGACAGGAGTGACAGAACCGACCGGCCTGCCGCAGTCGGATGTCCTTTATTTTGAGCTGGAAAATAACGCCTGGTGCTGTGTGCGTCCGTCCGGCACGGAGCCGAAGATCAAGTATTATTACGGTGTGAAGGGCGTGTCGCTGGCGGACGCGGAGGAGAAGCTTCAGGCACTGAAGGCGGATCTGATGCGGAAATAAACGCGCAGAACAGGAGAAATGTACCGGAAAATCCGGGAAAGGTCTTGACTGTAAACCCTCTTGATACTTTAACATATAGGTGAGAAAAATAGCTGACAGCAATACCAAAGGAGGGGAATGGCACCATGACGATCAAGGAAATTGAAACCCTGTCCGGAATGACGCGGGCGAATATCCGTTTTTATGAGGCGGAGGGATTATTAAGCCCGGTGCGTGAGGAAAACGGATACCGGGACTATTCTGAAGAAGACCTGGAAACGCTGAAAAAAATCCGTCTGTTCAGGACACTGCAGTTTTCACTGGCTCAGATTAAGGTATTGCAGAGTGGGGATGAGCCGTTGAGTCAGGCGCTGGAAACACATTTGCAGGAACTGTCGCGGGAGCATCAGGATCTGGACAGGGCGGGAGAAACCTGTCGTGCCATGAGGGAGGAGAAGGCGGAATTTAATACGCTGGATGCACAGAGGTATCTGGACGTGTATGAACAGGTGGTGCGTCTGCCAGTGGCCAACGATAAGGAAATGGCCGGGCTTCCGGATCCCGGTGAGGATGTATCCGCGAAGATTATGGATCCCGAGTTCCGGAAAGACACAATCGCAGGAGAGGAAGGCTTGGCAGAAGGGGGTAAAGTGTCTGCGGCGAGTCAGATCTCAGAGGGGAGTAAAGAGGCTTCTGTGCGGCTTACCTTGCCCAAGGCGGATGGTATGAATTCTGAATTGGAGATATTGTCGCATGAGAACAGAATTGCCGATTATGCCAAAACCCTGGAGCAGCCCTCCTGGATGCGGGATGATACCGTAGAGCCGGTGCGCGCTCCCTGGCGGCGATTTTTTGCCCGTCAGCTGGATCTGGCTGTTTACGAGTTATGTCTGAACGCGATCCTGATGCTGGGTTTTCATATCAACACGGAAAGCATCTCGTCCGGATTGCAGATCGGAACTTTGACGTTCAGTGTCGCATGGCTCTCGGTCCTGGCGCTGGCGATCATGTTGTTTGTGGAACCATTGCTTTTAGCTGTCTTTGCAACAACGCCCGGAAAATGGATCATGGGTTTTCGGGTTACGGACAATGAGGGATACCGCCTTTCGTATCCGGCTGCGCTTTCCCGTACCTGGACGGTACTCTGGCGCGGATGTGGGCTTGGAATTCCGCTTTACTCAATCTACCGATCCTGGAAAAGTTACCGGGACTGCAGTGATGGTGTGCCATTGGACTGGGAGTATGATGCGGAGCTGACGCAGAAGGATGAGAGCGTCTGGCGGATTGCGGCACTTGTATGCGCGTTTCTGCTTCTGTACGGCGCGGAGAATCTGGTGAGCATGGAAGCGACCATACCCCGGTATCGCGGGGATCTGACGGCGGAAGAATTTTACGCGAATTATAATCAGCTGGCTTCCTGGTATGGGTTGCTGGATTCCGCCTACAGCCTCGGAAGCGATGGACACTGGTGGAATTCTGCTGATGTTGCCGTCACAACAGAAATCAATAGTATTACAGTTTACCTGGGCAGTGGACCGTATTTCCTGGATTTTGACCTGACGGAAAAAGACGGCGTTGTTACAGGTGTGAGTTTTCATTATGAAACCACGGACAGCACGCTCTATGTCCAGAGCTATCAGGAGCAGATGGTTTTAACGACCATGTCCTTTGCCTGCGCGCAGAAGGGCTTCGGTATTTTTTCCACTGCCAGGAGGCGAATTCTGAATGTCGTGAGTTCTTATCCCCAGGAGAACTTTCATTACTCCTGCAACGGCATTACAGTCGACTGCCAGGTGGAATACAGCGGATACATGATGCTCCCTTATGAAAATGTCCTTGCGCCGGGAGAGGCGCCAAGTTACTCCATGACTTTCACAATCACGAAGGATGCGTGAATTTTCACTGGATGTTACCAGGAATGAAGGGTTAGTCATGGAACGTTGGTGTTTCCTGACTGACTTTGCGTTTTGTGCATCGCTTCTGTGGGCAAAGCCCACATGCTGTGCAGGTCGGTACGGGGTAAGCGCCATTGGCGTTTAGCCCTGGTGCGCAGTATTGGCCATTGACACCCGACGTCATAAGAAAGCAGAAATCGCACATAATGGGAACGAAGGTGCTTGTTTTCAACTGCATAATCGGTTAAAATAAGGCCATCATGACCGGGTTTTCTTAAAATGTGAAACGTAGCGCAGCAGGAACAGAAAAGGGACTCCGGTGAAATCAGGTGTGTCATGAAAATGAAGAAGGAGAAAATGACCATGGACAAAAAAGCTATGTATAAATTAAGCTACGGTCTCTTTGTGCTGACAGCGCAGGAGGATGGCCGGGACAACGGCTGCATCGTGAATACCGTGACGCAGGTCACTTCGGAGCCGAACCGGATCACTGTAGCGATCAATAAAAACAATCTGACGCACGATATGGTGTTAAAAACCGGCAAATTCAATGTATCCATCCTGACCGAGAAAGCGCCCTTTGCGACTTATCAGCACTGGGGCTTTTTAAGCGGCAGGGACGTGGATAAGATGGAGGAGATTACCGTCAGCCGCAGCGCCAACGGTCTGGTGTATCTGCCGGAAAATGCCAACGCGTATCTGAGCGCGCAGGTGATTGAGAGTAAGGACTTAGGAACACACACCCTCTTTTTAGCGGATGTGACGGACGGGGCAGTGCTTTCCGATGATGAGTCTGTGACCTACAGCTACTATCAGAAAAATGTCAAGACCGCACCCGCTCCGAAGAAAAAAGGCTTTGTCTGCACGGTTTGCGGGTATATTTATGAGGGAGACGTCCTGCCGCCTGATTTCATCTGCCCGTGGTGCAAGCATCCGGCGTCCGATTTCGTTCCGATTGCGTAATGGACGAGGCTGGCTCTTGCCTGGAACTGAAACGATCAGATGCTGTGAGGCTTCTGCCAGACATAGCCATATTAGGAATACGAAAAAGACCGCCATTTCTTTTTTACGAAGAAAGACGGTCTTTGTTTTATTCTGCAGTATGCACAGCGGGGGCACCGAGGCCAGTCGGTTCACTCCATCTTCTGTCCGAAGAAAATCAAAGACAGCATCCCCGGGCCGGTGTGCGCGCCGATCACAGGGCAGAGCATGGTGATGCGCACGTCCGCCTGCGGATTGACCTTTAATACCATGTCCTTTAACTCGGCGGCGGTATCCTTGCAGTCTGCGCAGCAGATATAGGTGGTCTGGCCATATTCCGGGTCAAAACGTTTCTGGTAGCAGTCGACCAGGTAGCGCATGGCCTGCCTGCTGCCGCGCTTATTGGCGACAGAGCCAAGCTCGCCCTTTAAGTTGATATTTAAAATCGGCTTGATGTTCAGGGCAGTGCCGACAAAAGCGGTGGTAGCGGAAACTCTGCCGCCGCGCTTTAAGTATACCAGATCCTCCACCATGAACCAGTGATTTACATGATGGATATTCTCTCTGAGCCAGGCCGCGTTCTCCTCAAGCGTCATTCCCGCAGCCCGGTTTGCGGAAGCATGCTCCGCCAAAAGCCCCATGCCGCCCGTGGCCGCGAAGCTGTCGATGATCTCAATCTGCGCGCCTTCGTACTGATCCTTTAAAGATTGTGCCGCCAAAAGCGCTGCCTCGTAGGTTTTGCTTAAGCCGCTGGAGAGGGCGATGTAGAGTACGCCCTTTCCTTCCTTTAAAGAGGGAGCGAAGGTCTCTTCATACTGGTAGGGTGTAATCTGACTGGTCCGGGTCGGCATACCGCGCCGCATGCTTTCATAGAAATAGTGCATTTTCTCGTCGCTCTCCGGGCCGGTTGCCTTCAGCGTCTCGTCGCCCAGGTCATATTCCATCGGCACATAGCGGATGTTGATTTTCTCCGCCACTTCAGTGTCGATATCCAGTGACATGTCCACATAAATTTCGTAATCCATTTTTCTTCCTCGTTTCTTTGTGAGATATAAAGCCGCCTCAAAGTAATCGTCTGCCTTTGAGGCTATACACAAACACTATACATGATTACGAAAATGATGTCAATTAAAGTGCGGGGAAAATTCACACAGAGTTCATATTGTATTGTTTTTCCTGGTGTGATGCCCGCTTTCCAGTCCGGCCAGATGCAGGATGAGATTTTCGACATTCAGACCAATATCATCCAAATTTCGCTTTCAGGTACTCCGACAGCTTCTCATTTTCTCCATAATCCACCGGGCACTCAATGATGCACGGCACGTCCTGCGAAAACGCGTCCTCTAAGGTCGGCAGCAGATCCTCAGCCTTTTCAATGCGGTAGCCTTTTGCGTGCATACTCTCCGCGTATTTCACAAAATCGGGATTGGTGAAATCCACATAGCAGCTGCGCTGGTAGCGGTCCATCTGCTTCCACTTGATCAGGCCATAGCTGTTATCCGTGAAAATCAGTGTTACGATCGGAATATGTTCCCGCAGTGCCGTCTCATATTCCTGGCTGTTCATCATGAAGCCGCCGTCCCCGGAAATGGCGAGCACCTTCCTGCCCGGATAGACCAGCTTGGCGGCTACCGCGCCCGGTACAGCGATGCCCATGGTGGCGAAGCCATTGGAAATGATGCAGGTGTTTGGCCTGTAGCAGTTGTATTCTCTGGCAATCCACATTTTGTGAGCACCCACGTCCGAAATGACGATATCATTTTCGCCCATGAATTTCCGTACATCATAGAGGATTTTCTGCGGCTTCAAGGGGAAGGAAGTATCGTTTGCATAGCTTTCGTATTCGGCCTGCATCTGCGCCCTGATTTCCAGAAAATCTGTCGGCTCGTCTTTCGGCTCTACACGGCGCAGCAGCTGCTGCAGGGAGTAGGAAATATCGCCGATGACCTGGGCGTCGGGCTGGAAGAATTTGTTAATGTGGGCGGAGCGGGTATCAATGTGCAGGATGGTGTGGTTCCCGTCCTGGTTCCATTTGCGGGGCGCGAATTCCACGATATCATATCCGACCGCAATGACCAGGTCCGCCATGTCCAGACATAGATTCTGGTAGTCACGCTGCGTGATGCCAATGGTCCACAGGGAATATTTGCTGGTATAGGGGATAATTCCTTTTGCCATCATGGTGTTGACCACGGGAATATGGAGCAGGTTTGCAAAAGCGGTCAGTGCGCCCTGGGCTCCGTTCCTCACGGCACTGTGACCCGCCAGAATCACGGGATGCTTCGCCTGTGAAATCAGGGCAGCGGCCCGTTTGATACTTGCCAGGGAAGCATTTTCCACATCCGGTTCCGGTTTTTTTAAAGGAAGCGCGGCGGGGCCGGGCGTGACGGGCATGGACGCGATATTGGTGGGAAGGTCCACATGGCAGGCGCCGGGCTTCTCACTCTCCGCGTATTTAAAGGCGATGCGCATGATTTCACTCACAGAGTCCGGATTTACGATCTGCTTGCTGCGCTTGGTGATGGGCTCAAATAATTCCACCAGATTTAAGTACTGGTGGGAGGTTAAGTGCATACGCTCCGTCCCCACCTGGCCGGTGATGGCCACTAAGGGTGCTCCGTCGCTGTTAGTGTCCACCGTGCCGGTGATCAGATTGGTCGCGCCGGGTCCCAGTGTGGAAAAGCACACGCCCGCCTTCCCTGTCAGTCTGCCGTATACATCCGCCATAAAGGCCGCGCCCTGTTCGTGGCGCACCACGATCACGCGCAGTGAGGACTTCTCCAGGGCGCGCATCATATCCAGATTTTCCTCGCCGGGGATGCCGAAGACGTATTTGACGCCCTCGTTCTCCAGGCATCTGACCAGCACCTCGGCTGCGGTGACGGGCTGCGTTGCCTCGTCGGGTTCCTGGGAATCTGTCTTTGCTGTGACCTGTGGGGTCGTGATGGTATTTTCCATTAAAGTTTCAGATGTTTTGTTCATTTCTGACGCCGCATTTTCTGCTTCTGCTGTCATTGTTACCTCCGTTCACAGGAGTTTTCATAAGGGCTCCTGCCTCATAAGTTCTGGATAAGTATTTCAAATAAAAAAGCTCATGAGAATCCATGCTCTCATAAGCTTCCTCGCTTACCAGATATTACTTATAAAACAGGAGCGGGTGTTTGTCAAGAGAGAATCTACCGTGAATAGTAACCCTGTATTACAGAAACGCGTCGTACCACTTCATAATGGACTCATCGTCGTTCTGGTACAGATTATCCCCCAGAATGTAATCCAGAATCTCCTCCTGCGCGTAGGTCAGCTCCTTTCTGCGGTTGACGTTTTTGGGATCCAGCTTGGTGTAGGCCAGCATTTCGATCGCGTGGATACAGAAGGCTGACGCGCTCAGCATATCGTTTTTATTTTTCTGGCGGATGGCTCTCGCCACTTCGCTGCCTGCGTTGCCGATCTGCTTCCCGATCGGCATGTCCCACCATTTCAGATATTCACCCATTGCTCAACGACCTCCCTGATTTTCTCTCTTGCGTCCGGATCCGCGACATAGCGTCCGGCGCGGGGGTATCCTGCTTCCCGGTTGCGGGGTGGATTGATGAGGGAATCGAATTCGATATCGCCGTCCTCCCAGATATTGAAGCCATACAGACTTTTCTGATTGGATCCATGCTCCAGCAGAAGCGTTTCCAGGTCGGCGTGCATTTCAGCATTCACGGCGAGAAGGCCTTTGTCGATATCGGCCACACATTTTATCATGTCGTCAAAATACATGACGGGTTCGATATGCTTAAGCTCGTCTAAGGTGATTTCTTTTTCTAAAATTAACATAAGAAGCAGTCCTTTCGGGAAATATACAGCAGGTCATTCTAAGTATACAGTATCACAGTGGGGTGTAAAAAACAAACAGAATTTTTCATCTGTGAGTGTGTGAAAGCAGATGCGAAAACGCGTCATGTGAATGGAGCGGCAGGTTTGGATTCATTATGGAGTACCTATGCGCATAGATGGAAAATTCACATATGTGCAGAGGGAGTGTTTTATAATTTTTAGTGGGTGAAATCAGGAAAATGGCTTGCCATTCATTACTGACTCATTTACAATAGCACCGTAAATGAGCCGAACGGAGGGCAGTTTATGTACAAAATCATCGCGTGTGACCTGGACGAAACACTGTTAAAGCTGGACAGAACCATCGATCAAAGGGATATCGAAGCCATCGTCATGGCCAGAAAAAAGGGCGTGAAATTCGTGCCCGCCACCGGCAGAGGCTATAATTCCGTGCAGGAAACCTTACAGGAGCTGGGCCTGTGGCAGCAGGAGGGAGAGTATGTAATCTCATACAACGGCGGCGCTATCACGGAAAATAAGGGCAACCGCCTGCTGCATTTCGAAGGCCTGCCCTTTGACCTGGCGCAGGAACTGTACTGTCGCGGGCGGCAGTATGATGTGTGCATTCACGTCTATACGCGGGACATGGTCTATGTGTACAATTTATTTCAGGGAGAGATTGATTACCTGGCGAATCGTATGGAAATTCAGGTGATTGATACAGACAATATAGAATTCCTGCGCGGGCAGGATATCGCGAAGGTGCTTTACACCAACACGGACCGCGCTTATTTAAATCAGATTGAAAAGGAACTGCAGGACATCACCGGCGAGATCGACGTTTCTTACTCCTCCAACCGCTACATCGAGTTTAATCACCGTGGAGTCAATAAGGGGCAGGGGCTGATTTCGCTGGCGAAGCTTCTGAATGTGGACCTGTCCGAGACCATTGCCATCGGGGACAATTACAATGACCTGCCCATGATCAGAGCCGCCGGCCTCGGCGTGGGTGTGGCCAACACGGTGGAGAGCATGAAAGCGGAGTGTGATTATATCACGAAAGCATCATGTAATGAAAGCGCGGTGGCGGAGGTGATCCGTAGATTTGTGTTGTGAAGACAGCCGTTCTGTTAGCTGGTGAATCAAATTAAAAAGGAGCTGTCGCACTAATTGCTTAGTGTGACAGCTCCGACTTGTTTTATTCTTCTGTATACTTTTTTGCTGTTCATATATTGCGTTTCCGTTCAAAATTGCTGCCTTATATAAGCGGGGCAATCTGAGAAAAATCAATATACAGCTCCTCATAAATTCCGACCTTGACTGTATCTGAAAAAGTGTACACTTCGGTCTCATTGTGTGCGAAGTCATACACCATGACACGATTTTTGGAAGGGTCAATGATCCAGTATTCCTGGACGCCGGCAGATTTATATTTAAACAATTTGGTCATGTAGTCCATGTGCCTGGAGGCGTGAGAAACGATTTCAATGATCCAGTCGGGAGCACCTTCACATCCTCTGTCTGTCAGTTTGTCGGGATCACAGATCACGGAAATATCCGGTTCGACGTAGGTGTATTGATCTTTATCAAGGAATACGGCGAAGGGGGCAATGTCCACTTCACAGCGGCCGCCGTTTCCCTTGATGTGGTTATTTATGACTGTGTACAGTTCACCGGCTATCCTCTGGTGTTTTCTGCTTGGCGGCGCCATATCATAAATCCGGCCGTCTATCAGTTCGGCACGCTGACCATCCGGTAAACTGTAAATATCATCTACAGTATAGAGGCGCTCTTTTGGTAATGGCATTTTTACACTTCCTTTCTGTCTGATGGGCCATTATATAGATTTTGATTGATCGTGGTTCATGTATTTGTCTGAATTATACTTCATAAATCTCTGGATGTAAATAAGTAAAAATGGATGTTGTCCTCCGTTGAAGGTATTTCCCTAAGTGGTATAAAAATGAAGTAAAACGGCATTATTTACAATTATTTTACAGTGTGCTAAGATAGTACAGTCGGCGGAATACCCGCCTGAGAAATGACTGACGAAAGAAGATGACCGGCACATGAACCACCATACAGCTGTACAGCAGCAGAAGGATTTTTCACAGGGTAAGGTCTGGCGCAACATCACCGCGCAGGCAGTGCCGTTAACGATTGCGCAGCTGATTCACCTTTTATACAATATAGTGGACCGGATTTATATCGGGCATCTGCCCGAGGTGGGGAGTCTCGCGCTGACGGGCGTGGGGCTCACTTTCCCGTTCAGTACGTTTATCTTAGCCTGTGCGAATCTGTTCGGAACGGGCGGGACGCCGTTGTTTTCCATCGCCAGGGGCGCGAAGGAGGAAGAGCGGGCGAAGGATATTTTAGGCAATGTTTTTACATTGACACTGGCGTCATCTGTGGTAATTTTCCTGCTCTGCTATCTGTTCCGGGTGCCGGTGCTTTACCTTTTCGGGGCGAGTGACGCGACGATCGGCTACGCGGAGAGTTATCTCAGGATTTACCTCTACGGCGTACTCTTTTCCATGATTGTCACGGGGATGAACGGCTTTATCAGCGCACTGGGCTTCCCGAAGACCGCCATGTGGACCACGGTCATCGGTGCGGTTTTAAATCTGATCCTTGATCCGATTTTTATCTTTGGCCTGAATCTCGGTGTGCAGGGCGCGGCGATCGCTACGGTGATAAGCCAGGGCGTGTCCGCAGTCTGGATCATGCGTTTTCTGCTGGGCAAACAGAACGAATACAAGCTGACACTGGCACATATGCGGCTGAAGCTTCGTCTGGTGAAGGAAATTCTGGGGCTGGGCGTCACCGGTTTCATGCAGCAGTTTACCAACTGCCTGGTGCAGATCGTGTGCAACGCGACGCTCCAGACCTATGGCGGCGACGTCTATGTGGGAATTATGACCATCATCAACAGCATCCGCGAGATTGCTTCTCTGCCGGTCAGCGGTTTGAGCAGCGGCGGACAGCCGGTTTTAGGATACAATTACGGCGCGGGCAAAAATCACCGGGTGAAGGAAGGAATCCGCTTCATGTCCATCGCGGGCGTGGTCTATACCGCCGTGATGTGGGCGGTGATCCTGCTTTTTCCGGCCGCCTTTATCCGGATTTTCTCCACTGACGCCGAGACGATTGAACTCGGTATCCGTGCCACGCGCATTTATTTTATGGGCTTTGTTTTCATGAGCCTGCAGTTCATGGGGCAGTCCACCTTCGTGGGTCTGGGGAAAGCGAAGCGGGCGGTCTTTTTCTCCATCCTGCGCAAGGTTGTGATTGTGGTGCCGCTGACACTCCTCTTCCCGGTCTTTCTGGGGACGGACGGCGTCTTTTTAGCCGAGCCGGTTTCCAACCTGATTGGCGGCCTGGCCTGCTTCCTGACGATGTGGTTCACCGTGTACAGAAAACTGGAATAGCAACAAGGCAATCTCAATTTTTTGAAGCACAGTTGAACATGTGTTGAGGTTGACGTATTATTGTCTTAAAAGATGATTGTTAAAAAGGAGCTCCTCCATGTTCAAAATCCTGATCGCTGAAGACGACAGCGAACTCAGACAACTTTTTGAAAAAGTCCTGACCAAAAACGGCTACTCCGCCATCGGCGTCCCCGACGGCGAAAAGGCCCTGGAGGTTCTGGACCACGAATATATCGACCTCATCATTTCCGATATCATGATGCCGGTTATGGACGGCTATGAGTTCGTCCGCTCTCTGCGGGAGTCGGGGGATCAGACTCCGGTTCTCATGATTACCGCCAAGGACGCCTTTGACGATATGCGTCTGGGCTTTCTCTCCGGCACGGATGATTACATGATTAAGCCCGTTAACGTCAATGAAATGGTCCTGCGGGTCGGCGCCTTACTGCGGCGTGCGCAGATGATCAGCGAGCGCAGACAGGTGCTCGGCGGAACAGTGATGGATTACGATTCCATGACCGTTTCCTGGGACGGAGAAAGTATAGAACTGCCCCAGAAGGAATTTTTACTTCTGTATAAAATGAGCTCCTATCCGGGACGTATTTTCACCAGGCAGCAGCTCATGGACGATATCTGGGGATATGACAGCGAGACAACGCCTCACACGGTGGATGTGCACATCGGCCGCCTGCGCGACCGCTTCCGGGACAATCCGGATTTTCAGATTGTGACCATGCGCGGCGTGGGTTATAAGGTCGTGAAAAAAACGTAACAGGGAAGTGACAGACAGGATAAGACGCGCATACCTGTGCAGCGAATTTCCTGCCGCAAGAGCCGCTGGCGGATTTGGAGTTGTTATGAAGAAAAAAGCAAGGAAGCGTGTGTTCAGCCTTCGGAATTATTTTACTGTGATCACTCTGATTATCATGGTGGTGACATTGTTGGTGGCCAATGCCGGCGCTTATCTGCTGGACTGGATATTCGGCTTCTCCATGACACTGCCGATTACGGTTGCCATTCCGATTCTGAGCATTATCCTGGGAACCGGCATTACCGCGGTGACGAGCAAATTTTTCCTGGCGCCGATTACCCGCCTGAGTCAGGCTATGAAAGAAGTGGCGGACGGGAAACACGAGGTCAAGCTTACGGATGACAAAAATCCGGTGACGGAAATCACGGATAGCTACGACAGCTTCAACACCATGACCGGCGCCATTGCGGCCGCAGAGGAGCTGCAGAACGAGTTCATTTCCAATGTTTCCCACGAATTCAAGACGCCCATCAACGCCATCGAGGGCTACGCCATGCTCTTGCAGGGAGACCCGCAGGAGACGGCGGAGCAGGAGGAATATATTCAGAAAATTCTCCTGAATACCAGAAGGCTTTCCGATCTGGTGGGCAATATCCTTCTGTTGTCTAAGTTGGAGAGCAGGGATATCACGGCAGAAAAAACTTCTTTTAGCCTGGATGAACAGATCCGTCAGGCCATTGTACAGCTGGAGCCGCAGTGGGAACCGAAAAATATTGAGTTTGATGTGGAGATGGAGTCGATAGACTGTGTTGCCGATGAGAAGCTTTTGCAGCATGTGTGGCTGAATCTGGTCGGAAACGCGGTGAAATTTGCACCGCAGGATGGCTTTATTGAAATCCGCCTGAGAGAGGATGCGGCAAAGGAAAGCATCATTTTCACGATTTTCGATAACGGGCAGGGCATTCCGCCCGGCCAGGAGGAGCGGATTTTTGAGCGCTTTTATCAGGCGGATAATTCCCGCAAGGCGGAGGGAAATGGCCTGGGCCTTGCACTGGTAAAACGGGCGGTGGAGATGAGCGGCGGAACGGTTGTGGCCGAAAATGGGAAAGAAGGTGGCTGTCAGTTTACAGTCACACTGCCGCTGCCGGATGAGAATATATAAAAACGGGGAGTACAAATGATGACAGATGAACACAAAACCATTATTGAAAATGATAAAAAGGAGAACCCGGAGGACAGAATTTTCACCATCCCCAACGGTATGTCGTTTTTCAGACTGATTCTGATCCCCTGCTTTGTCTGGTCCTACAGCGGGCTGCATAACACGCCGCTGACGGCGGTCTTCCTGCTTTTGTCGGGGCTGACGGATGTCATGGACGGGTGGGTGGCCCGCAAATTTCATATGGTCAGCAATCTGGGCAAGGTTTTAGACCCGCTTGCGGACAAGCTGACGCAGGGAGCGATTCTTTTGTGTCTGGTCGTGGAGTACCCGCTGATGGCAATTCCGTTTTTTATCCTGCTGATTAAGGAAATCATCATGTGCGTGACGGGTCTTTGGGCGATTAAAAAGACCGGCAGGGTGGAGGGAGCCGACTGGCACGGCAAGGTGACGACATTCCTTTTATATTTCACAGCGATTCTGCACGTCTTCTGGCACAACATTCCAGACAGACTTTCTCTGGTGCTGATCTGTCTGTGTACCGTTTTTATGGTGCTGAGTCTGATTCTCTATACGATTGAGCGGGTAAAAATGGTGCGGGAGAAAAAGTAGAGATATGAAAGCATGACAGGGCGCGATTCCGAATGGGGTCGCGCTTTTTTTCGTGGTTTTATTTTACCTGATTTTACAAAAACCATGTCCTGTTTTACCTTTCTTCTTCCTTACGCCACCCGGATTTTACAGCGCCCGGATAGCGCCTTTACATGGCGTATGGCTATAATCGAACTGTCATACAGGAAAAAGAAAAGGAAGGAAAAGAAGAAACATGGACAAGATCAAACTGGAACATGTGGACAAAATCTATGACAACGGCGTCCAGGTCATCAGGGATCTGAACCTGACGATTGAGGAAGGCAGCTTTACCGTGCTGTTGGGTCCGTCCGGCTGCGGCAAATCCACGACGCTGCGCATGATCGCGGGTCTGGAGGAGGTCAGCGGCGGAACGCTCACCATCAACGGAAAGGATATGAAGAACGTGCCGCCCGGCGACCGTGATATCGCCATGGTGTTCCAGAATTACGCGATTTACCCCACGATGACGGTGCGGGGCAATATTGAGTTCGGTTTAAAAAACGCGAAGGTGCCGAAGGAAGAAAGAGAGAAGAGAATCAAGGAGATTGGGGAGACTACTGGTCTGACACCCTATATGGACCGCAAGCCGAGCGCGCTCTCCGGCGGACAGCGCCAGCGTGTGGCGCTTGCCAGAGCCATGGTCAAAAATCCGCAGGTCTTTCTGATGGACGAGCCGCTCTCCAACCTGGACGCGAAGCTACGCGGACAGCTGCGCACGGAGCTGATCGAGCTGCACCAGAGACTGGGCGCCACCTTCGTCTATGTGACGCATGACCAGAGCGAGGCGACCTCCATGGGTACGCACATTATCCTGATGGATGAAGGCAATATCATGCAGCAGGGCACCCCGGAGGATATTTACTTAAATCCGGACAATGTGTTTACGGCGCGCTTCATCGGCAACCCGCCCATGAATATTTTTGAGACGGCCAGCATGTCCAACGAGTGGGAGGATATGCCGGGAGTGGCTTATGTGGGATGCAGACCGCATGACGTTCTCTTTGAAAAGCCGGAAGGGGAAGCGGCCAGCTTCCAGGGTACCATCATGACGCGTGAGATGCTGGGCAGCGAGATTCACTATAAGCTCCGCACGCCTTACGGCGTTCTGCACGCGAAAAACTACGAGGCGATGAAGCGCTACAGCGGCCTGGTGAATGTCTGGATTCCCAGAAAAGACCTTTGTTTCTTTGACAAAAATAAAAATCGTATCCGCAATTAGAAAAGAGGAAAAGTCAATATGGCAAAACAAGTGAAAGATCAGTCGGCCATGAGAGAACGGCCGGGTCTGATGATATGGAATAAGGCGCTGCCATACATTATGGTCGCGCCGGCGATGATCATTTTCGCGGTCTTCGTCATTTACCCGCTCTTTTACATGATCTATGTCAGCTTTTTTAACTGGAATATGATCTCGGAAATGAAATTTGTGGGTCTGGCCAATTACACGAAAATGTTCACCGACAAAACCTTCTGGAAGGCGCTGAGCAATACAGTCATTTACGTGCTGATGTACGTGCCGGCGTCGATGATCCTGGGGACGCTGATCGCAGTCTTCATTAAAAAGAGTACCCGTATCAATAAGATTTTGCAGAACATTATGTTCCTGCCCTACATCATTTCCCTGGTATCCATCTCCTTTATCTGGATGTGGATGATGGATTATGACAAGGGTCTGTTCAATTATGTGCTGAGTCTCTTTGGAATTGAGGCTGTCAACTGGCTGGGCGGCTCCGATACGGCGCTGTTTTCTCTGGCGTTGGTCAATGTGTGGAAAAGCCTGGGGTATTATGTGCTGATCATTGTGGCGGCGCTGCAGGGCATTCCCGGCTATCTGTATGAGGCGGCGGCATTGGATCGGGCAAACCCTGTGACCACGTTTTTTAAAGTCACTCTGCCAATGCTCTCCCCGACGTTGTTTTACCTGCTGCTGATGGGCATTATCGCCGCGTTCAAGACCTTCGACAGTGTCTCCATCATGACCAGCGGCGGCCCCGGAAACGCGACGGACACCATAGTCTATGAACTCTATAAACAGGGCTTTGTCAGCTATCGCGTCGGATACGCATCCGCCATGGGCGTGGCGCTGATGGTGATTGTGGGCGGTATCTCAATCTTCTACTTCGCGGTATTACAGAAGAAAGTGCATTATCAATAAACATGGAGATTTCATTATGAAAAGAAATATCAATATCCTGAAAATCGGAAAATGGCTCTTAAGCGCCCTCCTTTTCCTGATTTTCTTCATTCCCTTTTACTGGATGGCGCTGACCAGCTTAGAGACCACGGCGCAGACTTTGCAGACGCCGCCGCTGTTTTTCGTGCTGAAGCCGCAGTTTGAGAACTTTATCACTGCCTTCAATGCCATCGATTACCTGCATTATTTCAAAAACAGTGTGGTGGTGACGGCAGGCGTGCTGATTATCCAGATGGTCACCGTGGTACCGGCCGCATATGCCTTCGCCCGCTATGAATTCAAGGGAAAGGGCCTCCTCTTCGGATTGGTGCTCGCTACCACGATGATCCCCTCCCAGCTTGTGTTTTTGCCGGTCTTCCTGATCTTAAGCAAAATGGGGCTGATCAATACCTACTGGTCTTTAATTCTTCCCCAGGCGGCCAGCGCGTTCGGTATTTTCATGCTGCGGCAGAACTTTATGCAGGTGCCGAAGGACTTAATCGAGGCGGCCAGAATGGACAAGGCGGGAGAATTTAAGATTGTATTTCAGATCATGATCCCGATGGCCCGCAGTACGATCGTCACGCTGGCGCTTTTGACCTTCATCAGCACCTGGAACGATTATTTCTGGGTGAAGGTTCTGACCACCAACGAAACCGTAAGAACGCTGTCCATGGGAATGACCATGCTGCGCGAGGTGGAGTCCGGCCTGGTGTCCAACAACATCGTCATGGCGGGCAACCTGATCATGCTGGTGCCGGTGATTATCGCCTTTGTTCTGGCGCAGAAGCAGATATTGAAGGCGTTTGCGTATACAGGAGTAAAATAAGGCCAAAACAGTCAGCAAATAATATGCCTGTTTGATCAACCGTAATCAGGATAGAAGAGGTAAAAGAAGCATCCTCTTTATATCATAAATATCATTTTATCTTTAAAAAAGGAGAAAAAGAAACTATGTTCAACAATATGACTCGCAGAGATTTTATGAAAGGAATGCTGGCAGGCGGCGCGGCAGCCTGTTCCGCAGGTCTTCTGACCGCATGCGGCAGCACATCCGCGGGCAGCACCAGCTCCTCCACGACATCCTCCTCCACATCCTCCGGCAGCACTTCCTCGGAGAACACCGGCAGCGATGATGTCATCGACCTGACCTTCTGGTATGCCTATACCGGCACCATCCAGGAGTACATTGACGCGGCGGTGGAGCGTTTCAATACTACAGTCGGCGCAGAGAAAGGAATTTCCGTGACTGCGGAGTATCAGGGCGCTTACACGGATCTGCACCAGAAGCTGCAGGCGGCTTACATTGCAGGGACCGCACCTGATGTAACCGAGCTGGAAATCGGCGTAGTGGGTGAGTTTTCAAATGGCGGTATGGTTCAGAGCCTGGACAGTTTTATCGAGGCGGACAACTATGATCTGAGTGACTTTTATGATGGTTTGCTGTATAATTGCAATATCAATGACAGCTACTATGCACTGCCCTTCCTGCGTTCCACTTCCATTATGTATATGAACGCAACCCTGCTGGCGGAGGCTGGTGTGGACGCTGAGGAAATTCACAGCTGGGATGATGTGACCGCGGCCTGCGAGGCGGTATATGAAGCCACCGGCAAATACGGCATGACCATGGCGAGCTATTACTGGTTCTATGAGGCGTTTCTGCTGACCCGCGGCAGCTTCCCCATCAATGAGGAGGAGACGGAGATTACCATTGATACCCAGGAGTGCCGGGATATGATCGCTTATTTCCAGGATCTCTATGACAGAAAGCTGCTGCACTTCTATGCATACTCGGAGTCTGACAAAACCAGCGCGGATGTGACCAATCAGGACGCAGCCATCTGGTTTGCCTCCACCGGCAGCTTAAGCGGTTATGTGTCGGTAGCGGAGGAGCAGGGCTTTGAGCTGGTGTGCAGCTTTATTCCCAAGGAAACCTCCTATGGTGTCGCGGTAGGCGGCTGCAACATGGCCATGCTTTCCGGTCTTTCCGCAGAGAGGCAGCAGGCGGTCTGGGAGTTCATCAAATTTATGACCACCGAGGAAGAAACCGTGGAGGCAAATGCTGTGACCGGCTATCTGGCAACCAGAAAGAGCGCGCAGGAGGACGAGAACATGCAGGCACTGTATGCGGCTTACCCGCAGTACAAAGTAGCGACAGAGCAGCTGGAGTATTCTCACGGCCGTCCGAACGCTTCCGGTTACGCGGAGTGGCAGCTGGATTTCCATGATGGAATCTCCGAAATTATCATCAACGGCGCGGACCTGGATGAGACTCTGGCCGAGCTGGAAGAGGAAGGAAATGAATTGCTCAATGAATAACAAAATTCTGATTATGGCACATCGGGGCGCGTCCTTTCACGCGCCCGAAAACACAAAGGCAGCCTTTTTAAAGGCGCCCGAGCTGGGGGCAGACGGCATCGAGACCGACATGCAGCTGACCGCCGACGGCAAAATTGTGATTCATCACAATTATTATATTGATAATACCTCCAACGGGAAGGGAGCGATCCTTTTAAAGACGCTGAAGGAGCTGAAGAGCTATGATTTCGGTGCTTATAAAGGGGAAGAATTTCAGGGGGAGAGAATTCTGACCTTAGAGGAGCTGCTGCCGCTTTTAAAGGACATGGAGATTATCAATCTGGAATTGAAGTCACCGTTGGACAAGTCGGTGGATTTTGTGGGCAAAATCTTAAAAATCGTGGACAAGAGCGGCTTGAAGAAGGAACAGGTGATGTTCTCTTCCTTTGATGCCAAGCTCCTGGGTAAGATCAAAAAGAAGTCGTCTTATCGGGTGGGTCTTCTGACCTTCCAGGAAAAGGTACAGCCCATGCGCAGAGAACTCGCGGCGTCCATGGCCGCTTCCTATCCGGTAAAGGATGTGGTGAAGCTTTTAGTGAACGAGGAAAAAAGCTGCGATCTTGTGCAGCTTGTGGATGACCTGGACTATAAGCCGGATTTCCTGCATCCGGACTATCACAGCGTTCTGGAAAAACCGGAACTGGTGTCTGAGATGCATGAGCGTGGTATCGGTGTCAACCCCTACACTTGTGACAACGCGGACGACATTGCCGCCCTGGTGCAGGCGGGGTGCGACGGGATTATCACCAACCGCCCGGACATCGCACGGTCTGTGATCGGATAATATCGCAAGTCTGAATATAAACACTCTCTCAGAGGATATGGCCGCCTGACCGAAATAAGTCAGGCGGCCATATTCGTGTTGCGATACATTCGGATTTATCTGCTCCGCAGTCAGGACTGGCTGGCGACACCTGGTTTTTGTCGGCTCTGATGTCAGATGTCCGATGGCTTCAGACACACAGCCGCTGCTCCATGATCCGGCAGGAGATTAGATAGAGGATGACCGCGAAGATAAGCGAGATCAGGATGTCAGTAATGTAGTACAGCAGTCCTGACGGTTCCGGCACCAGGTTTATGATCGCGCTGATCACCCAGCAGATCAGCAGGAAGATGAGAAAGCTCACGAAGCCGCTGTGCTTTCTGCCGGCAAAGACGGTGGCGGAGAGGATTATGGCCAGCATGCCGGTCATAATCGTCATGATCCAGGAGGCGAGGCCTGTAACCACGGCCAGGATAATCTCTCTGACGGCGATTGTGATTCTCATATCGATGGTGCGTTCCAGGTCGCTGACCGCTTCCAGGAAGGTCTGCATCCCTTGATCCCGGATATACACGGCCGCGACACCCAGGGTCATCAGCGCACCGAAAAAGCAGACCGCGATCAGCAGAGTGAGCGCGTTTGCGATTACTTTCGCGCCCAGAATCTGATAGCTGTTGGTGGGTGTGAGAAAGAGCATATAGCTCTGGTGTGTGCTTAAGTCCCTCTGCAGAACGATCAGACTTTCAATGCCGATGTAAATCAGGCCGAAAACTGCGCAGCAGATCAGCCCTGTAATTCCGGCGGACAGGAGATTGACGCTGTTGTATATACCTGCCAGAAAAAGAATTTCAAAAAATATTGAGGTGGTAAAAATTACGATTTTGGAAAACTGCGTCTTGCGCAGTTCATATTTCATCAATTTCAGCATGTGATCGCCTCCTCATGGTGTCCGTAGATTTCCCGGTAAAGATCGACGACGGATTTTCCGTGTTCTTTCCGTAACTTTTCTGTATCACCGGTCAGCACCACGCGCCCTTCCTTTAAAAAGATGGCTGTGTCTACAACAGACTCCAGCTCCTCCACCAGGTGACTGGAAATGACGAGGGCGGTATCCGGGGCGCATTCTTCTAAGACCAGGCGAATGATAAGGTCGCGCGCCAACAGGTCAATCCCGTTGAGCGGCTCATCCAGCAGGTATACCCTGGATTTGCGAGCCATCGTAACGGCCACCTTCAATTTCGCGGTCATACCGGAGGAAAGGGCTTTCGTCCTCTTTTTAGGATCGAGCTCCATCTGTTTAAGCAGGTACTGGTAGCGCTCCATGGAAAAGTCCTCAAAAAAGTCGCTGTAATATTTCCCAACATCCTCCGCGGTCATCCAGTCGTAGAAATAGGCTTCCGTAGGCATGTAGGAAACCGCTTTGCGGCTGTCTTTGTCAATCGGCTGATTATCGTAATAAAATCCGCCCTCATTGGGTTTCACCAGGCCGACCGCCATTTTCATCAGTGTCGTTTTGCCGCTGCCGTTGGGCCCGAGCAGCGCGTAAATATGTCCCGGCTCTAACGCAAGCGATACATGGTCGATCGCCGCTTTGGAGCCGTAATGTTTGGTAATGTCTCTGCATTCCAGCATGTTTTATGTTCCCCTTTCTTGTTTTGTCAAAAGCTCGATGTGGTTTGGGAATAGGTTGTCATTCCTCATCATCGGAATGGCTGACTATGTGGTGCGGGCAGGCGTCCGGGAATCTTTATTCTCTGTATCCATATAGTTAGTCAGCAGCTGCATTGCTTCTTCAGGCGTAAGGCCCAGCAGGTGCGAACCCTCCAGAAAGGCCTGCACGAGATTTTGCGCCATGTCCTCCTTAATCTCTGCGATGCGGTCGGTATCTTCGGTCACAAAGGTTCCCATCCCGCGCCTGGTAAAACAAACCCTTTCATTCTCCAGCTCCTGGTATACCCGGCTCACTGTGTTGGGATTGATGGTATATTCCACGGCCAGGCTTCGGACCGATGGCAGCTTCTCTCCGGGCTTGATCCGCCCGGTCACAATGTCCCGTTTGATGGCATCCATCACCTGCAGGTAAATCGGGGACGCGGTATTATATTCCACGCTGCTTTTCCTCCTTTCTGCAACAATGTGTCTGGGTCAGATTTCTTACATCCGGCAAGGATCTGCACTCCAGGCGGTTATGTATGATTGTACACGTGTGCTAGAATGATAGTACACTATGATTCCTGAATTGTCAAGTGCGATAAAGATAAAATGTCTGAAATCCATGTAAAATCAGTATCATGGGGAAAAGAAAGAGGATCAGCTTATGATTCACATGTAATGCGGATATGGGTGATTATAAAAATTAACATAAATGTTCCAGGTGCTATAAAGTGTAGATAAGATTTTAGTACATACCGAAAAACCCTTGAAAATAAAGGAAATTTCGGTGTCCAGTAAAATCCTATCTACTTTTTTTATGGAAGGAGGAGTGTCCGATGGGAAAGAAAAATCAGCAGCTAATCACTGCACTGTATGAGCGTCTCAGTCATGACGATGACCTGCAAGGTGAGAGTAATTCCATATCGAATCAAGAGTTACTATGTAGAGGGTGGTCTCTGCCGACCACTACTACTACATG
>JAJPXG010000175.1:0-10676 GCA_021205565.1 Lachnospiraceae bacterium
CGCCAGTACGACCACATACACGACGACCTCGCCGGCAGAATACCGTTTTTCTTCTGGCAGATCAAAATCATATTCCCTGTCTTTTTTATTTCTGCGCATAAAATCCCCTCCGGAAAATCCGCCCTTCCTTTCACATTCAGCGGATATTACGCCATTACCTTCCTGCATCATACCATATCCCGCGATAAAAATAAATACAGAAAAAGAATTGCTGCCAGGACAGATTTTCATCTGTCTGACAGCAATTTTACAGGGGAGACTATGAACCTGTCCTCACAGGTCATGATTAAATACAGTTTTATGTTGAAACACCCTAGTCACGGGTAATCAGCCTCTGGATGTGAATTGTCAGATAAGCCACTTCTTCGTTCGGAAGTTCCTTCTGATACTCCTGTCTGATCAGTGTCCTCACCCGTTCCGCGCAGGACAATGCCCGCGGATATGCCTCCCTCATCTGATGATAAAGAAAATCATCTTCGGAAGAAAGCAGTTTGTCAGAAAACAAACGCTCTGCAAAATACTGCATATGACTGACAAATCTGGAATAATGCAGACTCGTCTTATCCGGCTGACAATTCATATAATAAGTAATGATTGTCTGCACGCGGCCGATCAGCTTCGCTGCACGCATGGCATCATACTGCTCATTTTCCTTCTGCGCATTGACAATGTGAAAGGCCACATTTGCCGCCTCTGCATCCGGAAGCCGCACTCCAAGACGTTTCTCCACCAGATCAAGCGCGTACAGGCCGATTTCATATTCCTTCGGATAAAAAGTTTTTAACTCCCAAAGCACCCTGTTAACGATCTCAATATGTTTCCGATATCGCTCCACCGCAAAATGCAGGTGATCTGTCAACGCCAGGTAAATATGTTCATTCAGGGAGGTATGCATCTGCTCCTGCGCATACAAAATGATTTCCCTGGTGATCTCAGGATATACGGCAGGAATCTTTTCCAGCAGTTCAAGCAGCTGGTTATAATCCGCGCCGGAAGCCGGAAGGAAAACTCTTCCCTCCTTCAGGACCTCTATCTCCTGCCCTGGCTTCCTGCCATAGCCTACGCCCTTCTGTAGCACAATATATTCCTGTCCTCCCGGTTTATCGGCTGCCAGAACCACGCTGGAATTCAATACTTTTGTAATACGGGGCATACCAGTGCCTCCCTCCTGCCAATCCTCACGGCCGCGCCAACCTGCCTCATACAGGCGCAAACTGCGGTGTATACATGGTATTCCCGCAGTCTGCGCTTTCCTTTTATCAGTCCATATCCGCGCCGTTGGTAGCGATTACCTTCTGGTACCAGTAGAAGCTGTCCTTGCGGCTGCGCTTCAGGGTTCCGTTGCCCATATCGTCCTGATCCACATAAATGAAGCCATACCGCTTGCTCATCTGATTCGTGGACGCGGAAATCAGGTCAATCGGCGCCCAGCTGGTATATCCCATCAGCTCCACTCCTTCATCGATGGCCTTCTCCATTTCCTTAAAGTGACGTCTGAAATATTCAATCCGGTACGGATCGTGCACAGACCCATCCGCTTCCACCGTGTCCTTCGCACCGATTCCGTTCTCCACGACAAACAGAGGTTTCTTATAGCGATCATAAAGCTCAATCAGGGAAACGCGCAGTCCCACCGGATCCACCTGCCAGCCCCAGTCACTGGTGGCCAAGTACGGATTTTTCACACCCAGCACAGTGTTTCCCGGCGTCCGTTCCGCATTCGGATCAACCGACTCCGTCATGCTCATATAATAGCTGAAAGAGACAAAGTCCACGGTTCCTTCCTTCAGCAGACTGGTATCTCCCTCCTCCATCCGGATTTCAAAGTCTCGTTTCTCCAGATCTCTGAGAATCATCCTCGGATATTCCCCGAACACCTGAACGTCCGCGTAAAACATATTTTCCAGATTTTTCTTCTGCGTTGCCGCTACGTCCTCCGGAGCGCAGGTACGCGGATAGGTCATCAGCTTTGTCAGCATACATCCCATCTGTGCACCGGGAATCAGCTCTCTCATCAGCAGCGCCGCCTTCGCCGCGGCTACCAGCTGGTGATGCAAGGCCTGATAGCAGCAGGCCAATTCACCCTTTTCCCCGCACAGCTCCGGAATAATCCCCGCCGTGATGAACGAGTGACGGATGATACTGTCGACCTCGTTGAAATTCAGCCAGTATTTCACATATTTGCCAAAACGCTCGAAGCATACTTTCGCAAAGCGCACAAAATAATCCACGACTCTGCGGTCCGTCCATCCGTTGTAGGCAAGCGCCAGATGCAGCGGCATTTCATAATGAGAAAGCGTCACCAACGGCTCGATATGCAGGCGCTTCATTTCTTTGAATACGTCCTCATAAAACGCCAGCCCTTCCTCGTTCGGCTCTTCCTCCTCTCCTGTCGGGAAAATGCGGCTCCAGGCAATGGAAAGCCGAAACACCTTGAATCCCATCTCCGCAAAAAGAGCAAGATCCTCTTTATAGTGATGATAAAAGTCAATGCCTCTGCGCTTGGGATAATACGTATCGTCCGGATCAGCTATGGCCTTTTTGATGGCGTCAATGGAAATGCCCACATGCGCCTTATAGTCCTTTACATCCACATTCGGCTTGTAGGTTGCCACATCAGCCACGCTGAAGCCCTTGCCGCCCTCTCTGCAGGCGCCTTCTACCTGATTGGCTGCCACAGCGCCGCCCCATAAAAAATTCTCAGGAAAGCTCATACCTTCTCCTTCTATTTTGCTGAAAATCCCATAATCACAGAACCAGTCTTCACAACACCTGCCGTGCCCTTGGTCAGTCGGCTGTCTTCCGAATTGGTGACGATAATCGGGGTCACAACATCATACCCTTCCTTTTTGATCGCCTTTAAATCGAATTTCATCAGAAGCTGTCCGGCCTTCACCTGATCACCCGCCTTCACCTGCGGTTCATAATATTTGCCTTCCAGGCGAACAGTGTCCAGTCCTACATGCAGCAAAATCTCCGCGCCGTCCTTGCCTACCATGGAGATCGCGTGTTTGGAATCAAAGACCGTATCAATGGTACCGTCTACCGGAGCAAACAATTCACCGGTTGAAGGAATAACCGCCATGCCGTCTCCGAGGATACCTGTGGAAAACACCTCATCATTGACGTCCTCCAGATTGATCAGCTTTCCGTTCATGGGGCTTACCACAGCACTGTCATCCGCCGCAAGAACAGGGGCCACCGCCGCGTCTTCTTCCTTATCCTTATAAAGAATCAGGGTGAAAACAAAGGACAGCACTACCGAAATGACAAAACCAATCACCGCATACACAATGTTCATTCCATTGTCCGGGTCAATATACATAGCCATGCTGGCGATGCCGGGGCCAACCGCCGCAAAGGCTTTCACCTTCATCAGACCGATAAACAGACCGCCGATAAAGCCTGAAGCACACACGCTCATCATGACTTTTCTATGCTGCAGCGTCACGCCGTAAAGAGCCGGTTCCGTAATGCCGAACAGGCCGGAAATACCCGCGGAAATCGCTGTCGAACGCAGGTCATCATCCTTGGTCTTCACCGCCACTGCCAGGCAGGCACCACCCTCGGAAATATTATGAGCCAGGGAAGCCGGCAGATACAGCATATCAAAACCGGGGCTCGAAATGGAGGAAACTGCGTACGGCACCAGAGCCTTGTGCATGCCGAGGGAGATCATGAACGGCAGGATTGCCGCCACCAGAGCTACTGCCAGCCAGCCAAGTGTATTGTACAGAGCCAGGATTGCCGCAGTCAGAAGTTCGCCGATATTATACCCAATGGGGCTGAGAATCAGCAGCGAGAGCGGGAACGTAATGGCAAAACACATCAACGGCACAAAGAAGACACGAATGGCCTTCGGGCTGATTTTATTAAAGAACCTCTCAACCAGAGCCATAAACGCTACAGTCAGAATTGCCGGGAACACCATACTGGTATAGGTAATATTCTGCAGCTGGAAGCCAAAGAGATAGGCGCCCCCTTCTGTCGCCAGAAGCGTCATCGTATTTGGGTAAATCGTCGCGCCGACCAAAGCAAGCGCTACCAGCTTATTGGCATTCAGCTTCGTAGCCGTGGTCACCGCCACCATCAACGGCAGATAATACAGCGCGGCATCCGCCACATAATAAAATACCTTATATACGGTAGCATCCGTCGTCATAAGTCCGAAGGTAGTAAAGATCGTCAGTACCGCCTTTAAAATACCGGCACCCGCAATTGCCGGAACTAACGGCTGGAAAATACCGACCAGTAAATCAAGCACTACAGCTCCGACATTAGCCTTTCCGCCCTGAGCGGAGGCATCTTTGCCACTGTTAAAACTGCCCAGCTTCATGAGCTCATCATACACCTCAATCACGTCATTGCCGATGACCACCTGACACTGGTTGCCGCTGGCAATCACACCCATAACGCCTGACGTCGTCTTCAGTCCTTCCTGATCCACCTTTTTCAAATCTCCTACGGAAAACCGAAGACGCGTGGAGCAGTGTTCCAGATGTGTCACATTTTCTTCTCCGCCAATCAGCTTTAAAACATTTTTGGCGGTTCCTGCATAATCTTTTGCCATTTTCATTTCCTTTCCAGCCGATGATTTCTACGATCGCCACCCTGGCCGGGGCGTGGTATTCTCGCAAAATAATCGCTATTCACGCAATAAAAATGGATCGTATAAAATGCACACAAGATTCATCCTGTGCCATTTCCGTACGATCCTGCCTGCATTACCAGTAACATGTCTACCAGATACACAGATTTTAACAATATTCAGGATAAAACGCAATGGTACAATTTTTACAATATTTTTTCCCTGTTTTTGTGCAAAACGGCAGATGCAATACCTGTGATTGTATTAGATAAAAGGCAATGACAAATACAGAAAAATCTGCTACAATAATCATATCTTTTGATTTCAACGGAGGATTATCCCATGAGTAAGGCCAAAATCGTAGTATCTTTAGGGCATGACGCCCTCGGCTACTCCACCAACGAGCAGCTGGGGCATGTGAAGGTGAGTGCGAAGGCGCTGGCGGATCTGGTGGAGGCCGGATATCAGCTGACCATCACGCATTCCAACGGCCCGCAGATCAGCATGATCCATAAAGCAATGACCAATTTAAGCAGGGAGGATGCCAGCTACACCCCCGCTCCCATGTGCGTGTGCAGCGCCATGAGTCAGGGCTATGTGGGCTACGACATCCAGAACGCGTTAAGAAGTGAGCTTCTCTCCCGCAGCATCTCCATACCGGTCAGCACGATCCTGACCCAGGTGACGGTGGATCCGTACGATGAGGCGTTCTATGAGCCAAATAAAATGATCGGACGAATCCTGACGCAGGCAGAAGCGGATGTGGAGGTTGCCAAGGGCAACTATGTGGCGCAGGATCGCCAGAAGCAGTACCGCAGAGTTGTCGCCGCGCCGGTTCCCATGGACATCGTGTAGATCTCGGACATCCCCAAAAAATTTAAAGCGGATCAGATCGTCATCGCCTGCGGCGGCGGCGGAATCCCTGTCATTGAGCAGCACAGTCAGTTAAAGGGCGCCAGCGCCGTCATTGAGAAGGACGCCATTGCCGGCAGACTCGCCGCGAAGCTTCATTCGGACATGCTGGTCATTTTAACCGGCGTAGATCAGGTCTATCTCGACTTCGGAAAGGACACGCAGGAGGCGCTGCCCCACCTCACTGCCGAACAGGCGAAGGGCTATCTGGAGGAAGGTGAATTCGGCAAGGGCACCATGGCGCCGAAAATCCAGGCCGCTTTAACCTATCTGGAGGCTGTGCCGGAAGGGAAGGTTCTCATCACCTCCATGTCCCTGGTTCACGATGCCATCCGCGGCAAGGGCGGAACTGTGATTACTGCAGAGTAAACCTTCTTAAGCGCCTGCACAGTCTATCTGACCGAGCCGCTCTGCGGGCATGCCCGGCACCTGAAAGGACCCTCTCATAAACATCAACAATTCCGTTTCAGATTCTGTTTTTCATTTTGGAGAATCTGCGAATTGCATTCATAAGACCGCTCATTTATTATCACGTGAGAGTTCAGGCTGCCTGTTATGACAGTCGGCTATTGAACTCTCCTGACAATAAATGTGCGGTTTTTATTTTTTATAAAAACCGGGAAAGGGCATGATTACTATGACAAAGGACCTGACAAATGGCTCTCCCACCAGATTGATTCTGGGATTTTCTCTCCCACTTTTATGCGGGTATTTATTTCAGCAGTTCTACAGCATGGCAGATACGATGATTGTTGGCCGCTTCTTAGGTGTAAACTCGCTGGCGGCAGTCGGCTCGACCGGCTCGGTGAACTTTCTGATCATCGGCTTCTGCATGGGCCTGTGCAGCGGCTTCTCCATCCCCATCGCGCAGCAGTTCGGCGCCGGCAACGAGAAAGCAGTCCGCAAATATATCGCCAACAGCGCCTGGCTGATTGCGGTAATTTCTGTTGCCATGGCAGCTGTGACCTGTCTGCTCAGCCGCAATATTCTCACGCTGATGCAGACACCGGACAATATCCTTGAGGAGGCTAACACCTACATCTGGATCATTTTCCTCGGTATCCCGGCGACCTGCCTGTATAATATCCTCTCCGGCATCATGCGAGCCCTGGGCGACAGTAAAACTCCCGTTATTTTCCTGCTGATATCTTCCTTTTTAAATATAGGACTGGATATTTTCTGCATCCTGGTCTTAAATATGGGGGTCGCGGGCGCCGCCTGGGCCACGGTCATTTCTCAGGCCGTCTCCGGCATAGCCTGCCTGATTTACATGCTGAAAAAGTTCGAGCTGATGCGGATTTCCAGAGAGGAATGGCGGCCGGATTTTCACCAGATGGGCATTCTGTGCGGGATGGGCATTCCCATGGGTCTGCAGTATTCCATCACCGCCATCGGCAGCGGGATTTTACAGTCCGCCACCAATTCGCTTGGCTCTGACGCGGTCGCATCCATCACCGCAGGCAGCAAGGTCAGCATGTTTCTCTGCTGTCCCTTTGACGCGATGGGCGCCACCATGGCCACCTACAGCGGGCAGAACATCGGCGCCGGAAAGCTCGACCGGGTCGGGGAAGGCATGCGCGCCTGCGTCCTGTTAGGCGCGGCCTATTCTGTCTTTGCCTTCACCTTCACGTTCTTTTTCGGCCGGGATCTGGCGGGACTTTTTGTGGACGGCGCAGAGGCATCAATCCTCAACCAGGCAGCCCTTTATCTGAAGCTTAACACTGCCTTTTATTTTCCGTTAGCGTTAGTCAATATCGTCCGCTTCACCATCCAGGGCATGGGGTTCCCGCGCTTTGCCATTCTGGCAGGCGTCTTTGAAATGGCAGCCCGGTCCATTACCGCTTTCGCGCTGGTCCCGGTGCTGGGCTTTACGGGCTCCTGCCTTGGCAACCCGGTAGCCTGGATCTTCGCGGATCTTTTCCTGATTCCCGCTTATTTCCATGTCAGGAAGACCATGGCACGGATTTTAAAGTTGAAGCAGGAGAACGGAATGCAGCGAACGACGGATAAAATCGCGGCGGTCCAGCATTCCTGAGTATTTACAGCGGAACATAAAAAGGCTGCCGATCACACAACCGACCGGCAGCCTTTTTTATAGTCAGATTAAAATGTCAGATAATCTTATTTCAGCCTTATCGATCATGAATCATGCTGACTGATATCTGATCACGCTTATTTGTAAGTGATAATAGTACTTCCGACCTCTACCTTTCCCGCGGAAGCGGTATCAATCGTCCCATAGTCATCCGAGTTCGATATTACCACCGGTGTCACCACAGAGAAGCCCTTGGATTTGATAAACGGAATATCAAATTTCAGGAGAAGGTCTCCCGCCTTCACGCGGTCGCCTTCCTTCGCCTTCGGGGTAAAGCCCTCGCCCTTCAGATTAACAGTATCCATTCCTACATGAATCAATACTTCAGCTCCATCATCGGCAGAAATGCCGATCGCGTGACCAGTTTCAAAGAAGGTGGAAATCACGCCGTTGCATGGTGCGTATACTTCGCCGACCGCCGGTTCCACGGCAATGCCCTGTCCCAGAGCGCCGGAGGAGAACACCTCATCCTTCACTTCGGTTAAAGGCATCAGTGTGCCCTTCAGGGGAGAAGTCAGCACAGCGGCTGAAGTGTCTGACGGCTGAACAGAAACAGCGTCGGTTGCAGCGGAAGCAGCAGCCACAACAGGCTCAGATGCAGGAACAGCACCCGGTGCCGTATACTCTTCCACCGGCAGCTTTCCGTTCTTCTGCCATACGCCGAACAGAATATAGCAGACCACAAAAGAAACCACCATGGCAATTACCGTACCGATCACAGCGTTCACCAGGTTGCTCATGGTATAGCCTAACGTCTGCGCCTGCTCGGTCGGAATGTAGGCGGGAAGAACCAGCAGTCCCGGAGAACCGGCCGCGAATCTGGCTACCTTTGTGATGCCCAGATACAGACCGCCGACACCGCCGCCGATCATCGCCGCGTACAGTGGGAAACTGAATTTCAGGTTGACACCATAGAGAACAGGCTCTGTGATGCCCAGAACACCGGTAAGACCTGCAGAAGAGGCCTGCTGCTTGGTATCCGGATTCTTGGAGCGGACGCTCATTGCCAGACCAGCCGCGCCCTGTGCCACGTTGGAAACCAGCATGCCGGGGCCAACCACGGTATCCCAGCCGGCGCTGGCTAAGTTGTTGGTACCGATCGGAATCAGTCCGTAATGCGTTCCTGTCATCACCAGGAGCGGGGTGAAGATACCCACGACTGTCGGCACCAGCCAGGCCGCATTCGCGTTCAGCCACGTGAAGAAAAGATTAATCAGATTCGAAACCCAGGCTCCGATCGGTCCTAAGACAACAATCAGCGCTGTGCCGCCCACCAGAAGGCTCACCAGGGGAACAGAGAAGAATTTGATCGCCTTCGGGGAGATCTTCTGCATGAAGTGCTCCACATAGGACATGAACCATACACCCAGAATAATCGGGATGACGGAGGATGTATAGGTGGCCTTTGTCACCGGGAGAATTCCCAGAAACAGCACCGCTTCCTCCCCAGCCAGCAGTGTAATAAAGCTGGGGTAAACCAGAATACCGGCCAAAGCCATCGCCGTGCCCTGATTGCACTTAAACTTTTTCGCGCAGGATACAGCTAAAAGCATGGGCATGAAGTAAAACGCCGCATCTGCAAATGTGTTCAGAATGATATAAGTCTGTGTTGAGCTTTTTAAAACGCCAAGAGCCACAAACAGCGCCATAAACGCCTTGAGCAGTCCGGCGCCGGTAATGGCCGGAATGATCGGCTGGAAGATGCTCGCTATTCCTTCCAGCAGCTTGCTCAGCTGAGAACGTGTGTCCTCTTTCTCAGCATCATCGTCCTGTACGGGGCCGGCAGCCTCAAAGCCGCCTATGGCAATGACCTCCTGGTAAACCTGAGGTACATCGGGTCCTATCACGATCTGATACTGCCCGCCGGCACTCACCACTGCCATAACTCCCTTTGTCTTTTTCAATAAATCCGTATCCGCCTTTTTGTCGTCTTTCAAAGTGAAGCGAAGGCGGGTCGCGCAGTGGACAACGGAAATCACGTTGTCCTTACCGCCGATATGATCCACAATCGTTGTAGCCAATGCCTTATAATCCATAACACCCTCCCAAATGCATTTTTATTTGGCTTATGAAACCTTCCCTTAATGTTTTTATTCGCCGAGATCCTCACCATCGGAGGCAATTACCTTCTGGTACCAGTAAAAGCTGTCCTTTTTAGACCGCTTCAGCGTTCCGGTTCCGTCGTTATTCTTATCCACGTAAATCATGCCGTAACGCTTTTTCATCTCTCCTGTGGAGGCGCTTACGAGATCAATGCAGCCCCAGCAGGTATATCCCAGGAGCGGGATTCCATCCTCATTGACCGCTGCCAGCATGGCTCTGATATGCTCCCGCATATATGCGATGCGGTAGGTATCATGGATGCTGCCATCCTCCTGCGGCGTGTCTACCGCGCCCAGACCGTTCTCCACGATAAACAGTGGCTTTTCATAGCGGTCATACAGGGTATTTAACGTGATGCGAAGCCCCAGCGGATCAATCTGCCAGCCCCACTCCGAGCTTTTGAGATAGGGATTCACGACCGCGCTGATCACCGCATTGCCTCCGCGGCTATGGTTTTTGATAATCTCCGGGTCCGCGGACATGCAACGGCTGCAGTAATAGCTGAACGAAATATAATCAACGGTTCCTGCCGCCAGCACAGCTTCATCATCCTCGGCCATCTCAAGAGTAACTCCCGCGCGCTCCATGCGCTTTTTGGCCCATACAGGATAGGCGCCTCTGGCCTGGACATCGATGAAGAAATAATTATCCCTGTCGCATTCCATGGCTTTATAAATATCTGCCGGATTACTGCTATAGGGATAGAAATTCCCGGCCGCGAGCATACAGCCCACCATGGCACCAGGCATCAGTTCATGCGCCAGTGTCACAGCCTTCGCGCTGGCAACCAGCTCATGGTGCGCCGCCTGATATTTGACCTGCTCCTCATCTTCTCCTTCCTCGAAATAAATGCCTGCGCCCATGAACGGCATGTGCAGCAGCATATTGATCTCGTTGAAGGTGATCCAGTACTTCACCTTTTTGCCGTAGCGCTCAAACAGGATCCGGCACAGCTTCACATAAGCGTCAATCATGCGC
>JAJPXG010000175.1:10686-32989 GCA_021205565.1 Lachnospiraceae bacterium
GATGGTTACTAATGGTTCGATACCCCAGCGATGGCACTCATCGAAGAGAGAATCATAAAAAGCGAGACCTTCCTCGTTGGGTTCGTCATCGTCCCCGTTCGGAAGAATGCGCGTCCAGGAAATGGAAAGCCGGTAGCAGCGAAAGCCCATTTCCCCGAACAGAGCAATGTCTTCCTTATAATGATGGTACATGTCGATCGCCTCGTGCGCCGGATAAACGTGCTGGTCGTCGCAGTCAAGCATCTTCATCTGCCCTCTGGCCACCTTCATCCGGTCCGGTCCGAACGGCACCACATCGACACTGGAAAGACCCCTGCCGCCCTCGAGATAACCGCCTTCACACTGGTTCGCGGCTGTGGCGCCTCCCCATAAAAATCCGGGTTTCATTTTCATATGTCTGCCTCCTCTCTTTTCATCATTTTTTCCAAAACCCGTATGAAATAATTATATACGAACAGGTAATTTGTGTCAACAAACTCTTCAAAATTAAATGAATTACTGGCGTATTGCACAATTTCGCGTGTTCTTACGCCGCATAGTGCATCGCTTATATCAAGGTAATCCGCGCAATTTCCGGCGTTTTTCAGCACAGACTGCAAAGCATTTTTTGCCGGCAGGCTTCCTTTGGCATACATTTTCGACAATAAAAAAAAGAACTTCTCACATGTAATGAAAAGTTCTTCTCTTTCGTAGCGAAGGGGGGATTTGAACCCTCGACACCACGGGTATGAACCGTGTGCTCTCGCCAACTGAGCTACTTCGCCAAAATGGGACCTACAGGGCTCGAACCTGTGACCCCCTGCTTGTAAGGCAGGTGCTCTCCCAGCTGAGCTAAGATCCCGTTCGTCGCAGCCGACTAAAATAATATAGCACCCTCACGGCGGTTTGTCAACAGAAAAAAACAGAATTTTTGCAGCCAGGATGTTACTATTTGCAGCCAATGTCACACCTTCTCCAGCATCTCCTTCATGGTATTCCAGCCAAGGACCGCGCACTTGACGCGGGCGGGCATGTGAGAGATATCGCGCAGAGCGCCGGCTTCCTCTAACTCTTCGATCTCCTCTTCGCTGGCACTGCCTTCGATCATTTTGTGAAAGAGCTCCGCAATGTGCAGGGCTTCCTCCTTCGTGCGGCCCACAACCATGTCCAGCATGATATCCACGGAGGCCTGCGAAATGGCGCAGCCGTCGCCCTCGAACGTCCCGTCCACGATAACGCCGTCCTCCACCTTCAGCTGCAGGATGATGTCGTCGCCGCAGGAAGGATTGATCCCCTCCAGCACCAGGTTAGCGTCCTGTAAACGCTCCTTATGGTAGGGATGCAGATTGTGATCTGTTAAAATTTCATTATAAAAGGTATTATTCGCCAAGGCCCATTTTCCTCCTGATGGATTCCAGACTGTTTAAAAATCTGTCAATATCCTCTTTCGTATTATAAAAAGCAAGGCTCACTCTCGCGGACGAACGTACGCCCAGATGTGTCAGCAGCGGCTGTGCGCAGTGGTGACCCGCGCGGACCGCCACATGGTCGTCCGCCAGGATGGCCGCGATATCATGGGGATGCACCTGATCGAGCGTGAAGCTCAAAATACCGTGATGCTGCCGGTAATCCGTACTGCCCAGAATGTGGACGCCCTTAACTGCCATCATGCCCTCAAAGGCATATTTCGTCAGTTCCTCTTCCCTCTTCTGAATCGTATCCCAGCCAATCTCCTCAATGTAATCAAGCGCCGCCGACAGACCCACCGCATCCGCGGCATTGACCGTACCTGCCTCGAATTTATGCGGAAGCTCCGCATAGACCGCGCCGTCCCGTCGAACATAGGAAATCATCTCTCCGCCGCTTAAAAATGGCGGCATCTCCTTGAGTAAATGTTCCTTACCATATAAAACCCCGATTCCCATAGGGCCATAAACCTTGTGACCGGAAAAAGCCAGGAAATCCGCGTCCAGCGACTGCACATCCACCGACATATGCGGCGTACTCTGCGCCGCGTCCACCAAAACAATGCCGCCGTTTGCATGCACCCGCGAAATGATGTCCTCCACCGGGTTGACACAGCCTAAAACATTGGAAACATGGCCGATGGCCGCAAGCTTTGTCTGCGGCGTGATCATCTCGGCTATCCTCTCCGGGGGATAACTGCCGTCCGGCTCGCAGTCCAGATATTTTAAGGTCGCACCGGTTTGACGGGCCGCCATCTGCCAGGGCAGCAGATTGCTGTGATGCTCCGCAATAGTGATCAGGATCTCATCGCACGGTTTTAAATTCGTCAGACCCCAGCTGTACGCAACGAGATTGATGCTCTCAGTGGTATTGCGGGTAAAAATGATTTCCTCCGTCTTCTCCGCATTGATAAAACGCCTGACACGGTCTCTGGCCGCTTCATAACGGTCGGTGGCGTCCACGGCCAGGTCATAGAGACCGCGCAGGGGATTTGCATTGGATTTTAAATAAAAGTCCTGCACCGCATCCAGCACTGCCTGCGGACGCTGAGCTGTAGCCGCATTGTCCAGGTAGGCCAGATCCGTATCCATCAGAAGGGGAAAATCCTCTTTATAGTTTCTCATGGTGATATTATTCTCCGTTATCCGCAGGTTCTGCCGCGCGTCATCGCGCAGAGAAACGCACGCACCGTCTGCTGCACCTTCTCATCCGGGATCAGGCCGCACACTGCTTCCAGCTTTGCCGACGCGATCAGATCCTCTGCCGCCTCGGCCGAAATGCCGCGCGTGCCCAGATAAAAAAGCACCTGCTCGGGCAGCCTGCCGATGGTTGCGCCGTGGTTGCCCTCCACGTCCTCCTCCTGACAGAGAATCAGCGGAATGGTCTGGTTGACCTGCCGCTCTCCCAGCAGAAGGATATCTTCCTTTTCATTACCCTTCGCGCCCGCGCAGCCCCGCGGGAAATCAATCGTGCCGCGGAATAACTTGAACGCGTTCTCCTCCAACACGCCGGAAGCGTTCATCTCGCTTGTGGTCTTACGCCCTACATGACGCACCAGATAATTCATATCGAGGTGCTGGTCCGCACGGACCCGATATCCTGCCTCCGCGTGGAAAGCACTTTTATCTCCCTTGAGGGTGGTGCAGACGCCCACGTACTGCGCGCCGCCGCCCAGCTCCAGCTTCGTCAGAGAAACCTGTGCCTTTTCCAGGCAGAGGCTGGCCACATCCGTCAGGACTGTCGAGCCTTCCCCGGTCAGCTGCACCATGTACATCTGCACATCCGCTTCCGCCTCCGCGACAGTCTTCACCTGCAGACAGGCCTGCACCTTCTGTGTACTCTTTAAAACAAAAATGACGGGAATACTGCTGCCCTCGGCCGCGTGGATATAAATCCGGTCAGCTGCCGAAGTTCCCTCTGTATAATCCAGACTGATAATAACCGGAACACCGGTCTGGCAGCCGGATTGTATCTCCACCAGAGTCACGGCGCTGTCCGCCATATATTGCTCGAACTCAACGCCCATGCCGGTCTCGATTTCCTGAAATTTCCCGCAGATTTCCTGTGATTTCCCGGAAATTTCCGCAGAATTTCCCGAAATTTCCTCCCGGAAATTCTGATTTCCTGAAATTTCCAGTCCGGAAAGCCCCGTCTCAGGCTGATATTTCCTCACAGAAACACCCTCCGGCAGCTCACCCACCGTAATCTCAGCGCCCGTCTGTACAGCTGCAAGCTCCACCTCGCCCGCGTTCATTTTCAGGCGGTTCCAGGTCAGAGCCGGGAGTGGATTGATTGTCATATTCTTTGTGCTTTCCATCATCCTCATCCTCCCTCAGCCGATGCTGCCCTTCATTTCCAGGCGAATCAGATTGTTCATCTCCACCGCGTACTCAAGCGGCAGCTCCTTTGATACGTTGTCCGCGAAGCCGCCCACGATCATCGCCCTGGCGTTCTCCTCGCTGATGCCGCGCGACATCAGATAAAAGACCGCGTCATCGCTGATACGCCCGATCTTCGCCTCATGGCCCACATCGGCGTCTCCGCAGCGAATATCCATCGCCGGAATCGTGTCCGAGCGGGAGATATCGTCCAGCATCAGAGACTGGCAGGAAACCGCGGCCTTACTGTGCGCCGCCTTCTCCTGAATGACCACGGAGCTGCGGAAGGTGCTGATACCGCCGTCCTTGGAAATGGATTTCGTATTGATATAAGAAGAAGTCCCTTCACCCATGTGCACGACTTTGGCGCCGGTGTCCAGATTCTGTCCCTCCCCGGCGAAGGTGATGCCGGTGAACTCCATGCGGGAATTTTTCCCTTTTAAAATGGTCATCGGGTACAGATAGGACACATGCGAGCCGAAGGAACCGGACACCCACTCCATGGTGCCGCCCTCCTCCACAATCGCGCGCTTGGTGTTCAGATTGTACATGTTCTTGGACCAGTTCTCGATGGTAGAATAACGCAGGCGGGCGTTTTTGCCCACATACAGCTCCACGCAGCCGGCGTGAAGGTTGGCCACATTATATTTCGGCGCGGAACAGCCTTCGATGAAATGCAGGTTCGCGCCCTCGTCCACAATAATCAGCGTATGCTCAAACTGCCCCGCTCCGGGCGCATTCAGACGAAAATAGGACTGCAGAGGGATCTCCACCGTCACGCCGGGCGGCACATACACAAAGGAACCTCCGGACCAGACCGCCCCGTGGAGCGCCGCGAATTTATGATCCTGCGGCGGCACCAGCTTCATGAAATGCGTCCGGATCATGTCGGCGTACTCGCCGTGCATGGCACTCTCCAAATCCGTGTAGACCACGCCCATAGCCGCCACTTCCTCGCGGACATTATGATACACTAACTCTGAATCATACTGCGCACCCACACCCGCCAGGGACTTCCTCTCCGCCTGGGGGATGCCCAGACGTTCAAAGGTATCCTTGATATCCTCCGGCACATCCGACCACTTCGCGCTCATCTTTGTATTAGGCCGCACATAGGTCACGATATGATCCATATCCAGGCCGTCAATGCTCGGCCCCCAGTTGGGAATCTGCAGGGAATTATAGATCTGCAGAGAATGCAGGCGGAACTGATTCATCCAGACCGGGTCGTTTTTTTCCTTTGAAATCTTATCCACAATCTCAGGCGTCAGACCCGCCTGAAGCTTATAGGCATCCTCGTCCTCATTTTTAAAATCGTATATACTGCGGTTGATATCATCAACCTGACTTTTCTCTCTCATTCAAGCCTCTCCCGCTGCCGGACTTTGCGACACTTCCACCGGCCAGTCCGACACCGCATACCGTTCCTTCAAAAGCCATATCCCGGCTTTGCTGCGGCTGTTTCCTTATGATTCCCGTTCTTTGCGGATCTCGTTTATGCCTTCGCCGCATTCAGGAACTGCTCATATCCGTCCGCGTTGATCGTATCCACAAGGTTCCCGTCGCCGACAGCCACAATACTGCCATCCACCATCACATGCGTGTGATCGACCTGCAAAGCCTCCAGAATCTTCGTGCTGTGGGTGATCACTAAGAGCGCCCCGTCCTGCTCCTTCTGGAATATCCGGATGCCATCGCTCACCACGCGCACGGCGTCCACATCCAGGCCGGAATCGGTCTCGTCTAAAATTGCCAGCTTCGGCTCAAACATCAGAAGCTGTAAAATCTCGATCTTCTTTTTTTCACCGCCGGAAAAGCCCACGTTTAAGTCGCGGGAGGCGTAGCTTTTATCAATCTGCAAAAGCTCCATGGCCTTCTCCAGCTTCTTTTTAAAATCCCAGAGGCGAAGGCGCTTGCCCGTGCGCTGCTGCACCGCGCTGCGTAAAAAACTCTCCAGTGTCAGCCCCGGCACCTCTAACGGCTCCTGAAAAGAGAGAAACAGACCGGCCTTCGCGCGCGCGTCCACCGCCGCATGCGTAATATCCTCGCCGTCCAGCAGAATCTGTCCGCCGGTAATCTGATACTTCGGATTGCCCATCAGGGCAAAGCCGAGCGTGGACTTGCCCGCGCCGTTGGGTCCCATGAGTACATGGGTTTCTCCCTTCCTGATATCCATATCGACTCCGTGCAGAATATCCTTCTCCTCCACCCGAACATCCAGGTTCTTTATCTGTAAAAGTGTGTCCGACATGCTGTCTTTTCCTCCAAAATTCATTTCAAACCCGCGGCATCGCGCGGTTTACATTCATTATTTCCAAAGGAATTATAAGCACATTTGCCTGTTCTGTCAAGCACGCCTAATTCCTATGTTTTTCCTAGGCATTGCTATTATATGCCCTGTGTTTCTCACTGTCAACCGGATTGCAGGATTTCATTTCTTAAAAAATTAAAAACTATGCTGCACCGGAATCTGAAACAGGCAGCTCTGAAAAAATATTTGAAAGCCTACTAAACCTATGGTATAATCCTGTTGATACAAGGTCGGTTCCGGCTTCAGCAGGAAAAAGGCCCGGTCAATACAGGGGTGGTTCATAAACTACAGGTGCAAACCGCCCAGGCAGCACATCAGGAGGATGCAGTTTTTGAGAATTTCAACACGCGGGCGCTACTCGCTCAGGATGATGATCGACTTAGCGCAGCACTACAACGAAGGCTTTATTCCCTTAAAAGATATTTCAGACAGGCAGGAAATTTCCAAAAAATACCTGGAGCAGATTATTCCCTTCCTCAACCGGAACAACCTGCTTTTAACCAACCGCGGCCATATGGGCGGCTACCAGCTGGCCCGGCATCCCATGGAAATCACGGTGCGGGAAATTTTAGAGAGTGCGGAGGGCTCTCTGAAGCCCGTCAGCTGCATGGATACCTCGCCCAATCTGTGTGAGCGCTGCGACGACTGTATGACCCTGCCGATTTACGAGGGACTCTCGAAAGTCATCAATGATTATCTTGATGGGATTACGCTGCAGAATATTATCGACAATCCCCGCCATGCGACGGAATATTGCATTTGACGCGCGCAGCCGGACTGTAGTAAGATAAGAATGTCAATATCATTACAGGGGCAGGCCCCAAAAGGAGGTACATATGGAAAATTGCGGTTATTGTCAGAAGGGTGAGCTCTTAGCCGCCTTCGGCATCGAGATCTGTGAGCTATCGGTCAGCACGCTGATTCTCTTTAAGGAGCAGTCCCACCCGGGCAGATGTATCGTGGCTTACAAAGACCACGTCAGCGAAATCGTGGACATCTCCGATGAGGAGCGCAGCGCGTTCTTTGCGGATGTAAACCGCGCAGCGAAGGCCATTCATGCAGCCTTTCATCCGGACAAGATCAACTACGGCGCTTACGGCGACACAGGCTGTCATCTGCACATGCATCTGGTGCCGAAATATAAGGACGGTTATGAATGGGGCGGCGTGTTTGCCATGAATCCCGGCTTAAAGTTCCTGACCGAGGCAGAGTATGCGGAAATGATTAAAAAAATAAAAGCAAACCTGTAATTTCCAAACTGCTGTCAGCAAATCTATGCCGACAGCAGTTTTTTAAGATTTTCTTAATTTTTTAAAAAAATCTGGTAGCCAAAGAGAGTAATTGGTTGTATACTGGAATACGGTACTGAAAACAGTTTTCATATCAAAAAAGGGAGGTTTTTTGTATGAGCAGCATCAAAAAGTACATCGCCGAGGCAATCGGCACCTGTGTCCTGGTAACCTTCGGCTGCGGCACCGCAGTTGCCGTCGGCTGCGACAGCGCTTCTGGCAGCGGATATCTGCTGACCGCGCTTGCGTTTGGCTTAGTCATCGTCGCGATGGCCTACAGCATCGGCAACATTTCCGGTTGCCACATCAACCCGGCCGTTTCCATCGCCATGCTGATCCGCAAGCAGCTGACGCCCACCGATTTTGTCGGCTATGTGGTTTCCCAGGTGATCGGCTCCGCAGTGGGCTGCGTCATTCTTGGCATCGTCTTCGGCTTTGACTGTGGCTTCGGCGCCAACCAGATTCAGTCCGGCTGGACAAACGGCACTGTGGGCGGCGCTCTGATCGTCGAGATCGTTCTGACCTTCGTCTTCGTGCTCGCCATCATCGGCGTCACCAGCAAGGTAGAGAATACCGCGGTCACCGGTCTGGTCATCGGTCTGACCCTGACGCTGGTACACATTCTCGGCATTGCCCTGACCGGCACGTCCGTCAACCCTGCGAGAAGCCTGATGCCCGCGATCTTCGCAGGCGGCACAGCCCTGTCTCAGGTCTGGATCTTCATTGTAGGACCGCTTGTAGGCGGCGCTCTGGCAGCGGTAGTTTACACCTTCTTAGAGAAGGAATAAGCCGTGTAACCGCTTCATTCATGTACACAGCATGAGATCTCAAATCTGAAATGTATTTACTCGAAAAAAAGCAGGCTCCCTGCAGACGGATATTGTTCCGTTCACAGGGACCTGCTTTTTTTATGTTCTTTTAAATAAAATGAACGCGTCCTCTCTTCTCCCGGTTAGTCACGGCTGCAGGAAATTCTTTTGGGTGGCAGGCTGCTCTCTTCTATGCGAAAATCTTCATGAGTGTCTTCACCTGGTCCATCCTGCCGCTGATTTTCAGACGTCCTACCGCATAAGCGGTAATTGGTGTCAGCGAGCCGTCGCACAGCGCCTCATACGTTGCCGCACTCGCAGTAAAGACCCCGTCATGATCCCGATAATCGTAAGGCTGCACATCTATCCGCCCATCACTGATTTCCACATAGAAAACGCCGTCCAGATCGCTTATGTGGAACTCATACGCTGTCCGGCCGGTCAGGGCGGTACTGTCCTGCTTTTCCAGCCTTTCCTTTATCTGCGCAAACAGCTTTGGAAAATTTTTTTTCTCCACGGCCAGTTTGGTTTTTTCCACGCTTATATCCGCTTCAGATGTCTGTTTTAAAATATTTGCTGTTTCCATTTTCCCTCTCCTGTTTTCCAAAATGTCTCTTCAATGCTTATCATTTGCAGTCCTTCATACGCCGGCCAGGTCGCGGATCACCTCGCCCGCCAGAATAAGCCCCGCCGCAGAAGGCACAAAAGAAATGCTCCCCGGAATATCCCGCCGCTCGGTACACCTGCGCGCTGTCCCGGGCGGACAGACGCAGTTGGTTCTGCAGCTGATGGCTGCATCCTCCAGGGACCGAATTGCTTTTTCTGTGGAATACACCACCTTTAAATGCTCAATGCCCCGCTTTCTGCACTCGCGGCGCATGACCCTCGCCAGCGGACAGATCGTTGTCTCATAGATATCTGCCACCTGAAACTGCGTGGGGTCCAGCTTATTTCCCGCTCCCATACAGCTGATGACAGGCACGCCTTCCTGCTGCGCCCGCGTAATAATCTCCAGCTTCGCAGTGACCGTGTCCACCGCGTCAATTACATAGGAATACTGTGAAAAATCAAAGTCCTGCGCGTTTTCCGGCAGAAAAAAGCACTTATGCGTTTCCACACACGCCTGCGGATTAATATCCAGAATCCGCTCCTTCATCACATCCACCTTATATTTGCCGATGGTTTTGTGCGTGGCGATAATCTGGCGGTTTAAATTGGTCAGACATATCCTGTCGTCATCGACCAGCACAAAGGAGCCCACGCCGCTTCTGACAAGTGCTTCCACCGCGTATCCTCCCACGCCGCCGACGCCGAAAACGGCGACCTTCGCGTTCCAAAGACGCGCAATGCCCTCTTTTCCAATTAACAACTCAGTCCTGGAAAACTGATCTATCATAACAGATATTTCTTTCCTTTCTCTGCTCAGGCCTCACTGTCTGGCGCAGACACATTCTCAACCGTCCCATCTCCACGCACTTCATCATAGATATCCAGGAAGGAATGCCGCTTTCCCTTATACTTATACCCTACCATCGTATCCAGGCTGACGGCGTGAATACTGTTGAAAATGCTCTTCTCAATATTGGGATTGTCCCGTTTGAGCCGCCGGATCAGTGTTTTGACCTCCTGGCGCTTGGAACCGCCGCCACCGTTATCACACATGGTGCAGTTCTCCGTAAAGCGGCAGGCGCACTGAATAAAATCAAGCTCGTTGTACCGCTTCCAGGCAATGATGTCATCCTCATGCACACAATAAAGCGGCCGGATGAGCTCCATCCCCTCAAAATTGGTACTGTGAAGCTTGGGCAGCATAGCCTGCAGCTGCGAACCGTAAAACATGCCCATGACTGTCGTCTCAATCACATCGCTGAAATGATGGCCAAGGGCGATTTTATTACAGCCCAGCTCCTTCGCCTTGCTGTAAAGGTGTCCGCGCCGCATGCGGGCGCAGAGATAACAGGGATTTTTATCTGTGCTGTTGGCCACCTCGAAAATATTGGTTTCAAAAATGGTGATGGGAATCTGTAAAAGCGCGGCGTTTGCCTCGATCTTGTGCCGGTTTATCTCATTATATCCGGGGTCCATCACCAGATAGACCAGGTCAAAGGGAAAATCACTGTGCCTTTGCAGCATCTGCATGAGCTTAGCCATCAGCATGGAGTCCTTGCCGCCGGAAATGCAGACGGCGATCTTATCTCCCTCTTTAATCAGCTCATAGGTCTTGACCGCGCGGGTGAAGGGCGCCCAGATTTCTTTATGATATTTTTTCGTCAGGCTGCGTTCCACGCGCTGCGCGTAGTCGAGTTCACGGGGCATGGTATCATTCCTTTAAAAAGCCATTTTTCAACTTAACAACAAACAATACGCGTGAAATATATCAACTCCACCGCACATAAATCGCTCAGCAGTTTATATATTTCCCGCTGTGTTCCACAAAGTCACATACACATGTATGCTCATGTTTTGTAATTTTACTACATCGAGGTGATAAATGCAAGCTGCACAGAACAAGCTGCCGCGCAACGTCATTTTCTCTCTGTCAATTCATAATAACAGGCATCAAATATCTGCAGAAACTCCCGCACCTCCTCCTCCGTTGTCCGGTGGCTGAAACTGATCCTCCAGGAGGAAAGCGCGTTTCTGCGGTCACGGCTGACGGCAAAAACCGCCCGGGAAGGCGTCCCGTCAGAGGAGCAGGCGCTTTTCACAGAAACACACACACCATGATCGCCCAGTGCGCGTTGAAAGCGGGTGCCCTTCACGCCCTCCACACTCAGATTGAGGATATGAGGAGCCGCATCCGCGGGACTGTTGATGCGCACCTTCGGATAGGCCGACAGGGCAGATCTGAGTTTCCCGGACAGAGCAGTCACCTTCCGCACATGCTCCTCCCTGTTCTCAATCGCCAGGCGCAGGGCAGTCTCTGCAGAGGCCGCCAGAGACAGAGTCGGAGTGCCTCCCCGATACAGGCTGGTGCTGACACCGCCGTGCAGCAAAGGTTCCAGCACCAGACCCCTCTTTTTTAACAAAAGGCCGCTTCCGTTCAACCCTCCGAATTTATGCGGCGCCAGACTCATGGTATCCAGACCCGAAAAAGCCACCGGCAGCCTGCCGATGGCCTGCGTCGCGTCCACATGCAGGGCGCAGTTCGGAAAGGATTTCAGGATCTCTTTAATATCCTCCAGCGGCTGGATTGTGCCCAGTTCACTGTCCACCGCCGTCACTGCCAGCAAAACCGTGTCCTCCCTGAGCAGATCTTTCAGCTGCTCCAAGTCCACCTTGCCGTCCCGCCCGATGTTCAGCAGATCAATTTCATATCCCAGCTCCTGCAGATATGTCAGGCTGGCACTGACGGAGGCATGCTCCAACGGTGTGGAAATGATGTGCCTGCCCAGATGCCTCCTCGCGCGGGCGATGCCTTTGATGGCAGTATTATTGGACTCGGTTGCGCCGGAGGTATAAATGACCTCCGCGCTTTTAGCACCCAAAAGGGATGCGATGGATAAGGTAATCCGCTCCATCTCCTCTCTTGCGGCTTCTCCCGCCGGATGAGAAGAATTGGCATTACCGATAAAAGTGCGCTCTGCCTCACAGAAGCGCTGTAAAACCGCCTCCTCTGAAGGATGGTTGGCCGCATAATCCAGGTAGATCATGGTGATTTCCTCATAATGTATTCACAGCCGCTGCACCCTCATGCGCAATCTCGCCCGCTTCGCGTGCTTTCCCGCCCCTTACGGGGCTAAGATTGCTTATGTGGGTGCAGTGACTGATTCTCAGTCACCCTGAGAGATATCATCAGCTCTTTACAAGCAAACTGCGCTTGACAGAGCTGATGATATCTCCCAGGTCTGCTGTGAATAGTTACTTTTAGTTCGCAAACAACGGCGTCGACAGATATCTGTCCCCGGAATCGGGCAGAAGCACCACAATGGTCTTGCCCTGATTCTCCGGCCTGCCCGCCAGAATGGCCGCCGCCTTCAACGCCGCACCGGAGGAAATCCCGACCAGAATGCCCTCACTGACCGCGAAGCGTTTGCCCTCCGCAAAAGCGTCCTCATTTTCGATGTCCAGAATCTCATCGTAAACCTTTGTATTCAGAACCTGAGGCACAAAACCCGCGCCGATGCCCTGAATTTTGTGTGCGCCTCCCACGCCTTTGGTAAGAACCGGACTGGAGGCAGGCTCCACGCCGACCACTTTGATATCCGGGTTCTGCTCCTTTAAATATTCTCCGACACCAGTAATCGTACCGCCGGTGCCGATCCCTGCCACAAAAATATCCACCTGGCCGTCCGTCTGCCTCCAGATCTCCGGACCGGTAGTCGCCTTGTGCGCAGCCGGATTGGCCGGATTGTCAAACTGTCCCAGGATAACAGCGCCGTCGATCTCTTTCACCAGCTCATTCGCCTTCTCAATCGCGCCCTTCATGCCCCTGGATCCCTCTGTCAGCACCAGCTCAGCGCCATATGCCTTTAACAGATTTCTCCGCTCCACGCTCATGGTCTCCGGCAGCGTAAAGATCGCTCTGTATCCCCTGGCCGCCGCCACAGATGCCAGGCCAATGCCCGTATTGCCGCTGGTGGGTTCAATGATGGTCGCGCCGGGTTTTAAGATTCCCTTCTGCTCCGCGTCCTTGATCATGGCCATGGCAACCCTGTCCTTCACAGAACCCGCCGGGTTCAGATATTCCAGCTTCGCAATGACCGTGACGCCCTCAATGCCCGCCGCCTGACTGTAGCGGTTCAGCTTCAGTACCGGGGTGTTGCCGACCAGATCCAATGCGCTTTCTTTTACTTCAGACATAACCTTCTCCTCCTCAAAAAAACAATTGTCTTCCTGCAAGTCTGTTCTTAATTGAACTCCCGCATATCAGGCTTTATAAATGATATGGGCATTATACGGCCCGACATCCCATTCTGCAATATAAAATTCCTTCGTATTATATGCTGTCCTCTCCTTCAAAGGAATTCATCGCCTGCCTCAGATCCCCGATCAGGTCTTCCTTTGTCTCGATTCCCACAGACAGCCGCAGCACCCGGTCCGTAATACCGTTTTTTAACTGCACTTCCAGAGGAACGTCGGCATGGGTCTGGGTGGTGGGATAGGTCAGCAGCGTCTCTACCCCGCCCAGGCTCTCCGCAAAAGGAATCAGCCGGGTGTTTTTCAAAATGTGAAGGGCCAGCTCGCGGCTTTCCACCTCAAAGGTGATCATGCTGCCGAAGCCGCTGGCCTGGCGTTTACAGATTTCATAGGCCTGCGTGCCGGGGATACCGGGGTAATAAACCTTCCGCACCCGGCGCTCCCCCTGCAGAAAAGCCACAATGGCCTGCGCATTCTCCTGCGCCCGCTCCATGCGGATCGGAAGCGTCTTGATTCCCCGTAAAATCAGCCAGCTGTCAAATGGTGCCAGCCCGGAGCCGACCGTCTTGATGATAAACCGAAGCCGCTCGGACAGCTCGGGCGAGCTTGTCACCAGGAAGCCCGCCAGTGTGTCGTTGTGTCCGCCCAGGAATTTTGTCCCGCTGTGAATCACAATGTCCGCCCCCAGAGTCAGCGGCTTCTGAAAATAAGGGGACAGGAACGTATTGTCCACGATCAGCAGAATTCCGTGCCGCTTTGCGACTTCCGCCATCCTGCGGATGTCAATCACGTTCATCATGGGGTTGGTGGGTGTTTCAATCAGAATGGCGCGCGTGTTTTCCTGTATGTAGGATTCCACATCCTCTCTGACACAGTCAATGTGGCTGAACGTAAGGCCGTTCTTTTGACTGATGGAGCGGAACAGGCGGATGCTCCCACCGTACAAATCAGAGTCGGTGATGATATGGTCCCCCGGGTGAAACAATTCCATCAGCGCTGTAATGGCCGCCATGCCGGTAGAAAAGGCCAGTGCGTCTATGCCGCCCTCCAAAGATGCGACAACCCGTTCCAGCTGCTCTCGGGTGGGGTTTTGCATGCGACTGTAGGCAAAGCCGGTGCTCCGTCCCACCTCCGGGTGCGCGAAGGTGGCTGTCTGGTAGATGGGGAAGCTGATGGAGCCGGTTTTATCCCCCTCAAATTTCGCGCCATCCCCGTAAATGCATTTTGTCTCAATCCCTCGTTCCATTTTTGCCGCCCTTCCCTTTTTTAATTCTATATATCCTATGTATTTGATAGGTTTTATAAGTAATGTGCTTATTATACATTCTGAACCACATTCTGTCAATATAAAATATCATGAACCTTCGGTTCATGATCAAAATTCGCCGCTCATCATATCATGAGTGCAAGTGAGAAGGACTTGTATACATGTCCGGCGAGTGACGAATGGGATAATAATCGCGTCCTCTGCGATTATTATATCTTAATTACACAAAGGAATAGCACCTCCGCTCTGAAGTGAGGTGCTATCGTAACTGAAAAGCATTTCACCGGAAACGGATAGGTAACGCTATCGTGTCGGCTCTCTGTCAATGGATTCACTCTCCCAGCCTGCGCAGCTCCGTGTACGCCAGCAAAAACGGCCCCACACCCTTGGCGTCGTCAGAAACAATCGGTTCGGACATGTAGTATTCATAGGAGCCGTCGCGGCGGCGGTTATTCTCCGGACCCAGGCCGGCGACCAGGCAGATGCCGCCCAGGTGCAGCTCACCAGCTTCGTTGATGGTCAGATATTTGTCACAGATCGCGTTGAAATCCTTAATCGCAGGCTCTCTGTAGCTCTCAGGCAAAAAGCCCAGGCGGACAGCCTTTAAGAGGCTGTAGGCCATGATAGCGCTGCCAGAGGTCTCCAGATAGTTGCCGGGCTCGCCGCCTCTGGCGGGCAGCTGATACCACATACCGCTCTCGTCCTGATAATGCAGCATGGAGTCCATATAATCCACAAACACAGCCTTCAGCTCGTCATATTTCTCCGGAGCGGCCTCTCTGTCGCACTTGCTTAAGGTATCGAGCAGCGCCATGGAGAACCATCCCAGAGCACGCAGCCAATAATTCTGGCTTAAACCGGTTTCCTTGTCACACCAGAACGCGGTTTTTGAGGCATCATAGGCATGGTAATACAGGCCGGTCTTCGGGTCTCTCACATGCTTCACCACATTGGCGAACTGGTGAAAGATGTCATCATAATTCTTTTTATCGTGAAAGCGGGTCTCATACTCCATGTAGAAGGGCTGACCCATGTACATGCCGTCCAGCCAGACCTGGTTGGGATAAATCTTTTTGTGCCAGAAATTGCCCTCCTCGGTGCGGGGCTGGTTCTGAATCTGGCCGTAAATCAGGTCGATCGCCTTACGGTATTTCTCCTTGCCGTTGATATCGTACAGCGCGAAAAGCGTCTTGCCGGCGTTCACGTTGTCGATATTGTACTCCTCGGGATTGTAGCCGTCGATGGTGCCGTCCTCGTGGACCCTGTGGTCGATAAAAGCATCCGCGAAGTCCAGATATTTCTGCTCACCGGTGGTGGCATAGGTCTCCAGCATGGCAAGAATCATGCAGCCATCGATGTAGTTCCACCCGCTCTTGGTAGCGCCGGCCTTTGCCTTCTCAATATTCCAGGCCGGAATGTCTAAGGTGGACCTCTCGATGAGCTCGTCCAGATACTTCTCAATCATCGGATTTCTCATTGTGTAACCCTCCAATACATTTTAATATCATATTTCATTCTCAGTCATCTCACGTCGGATAATCGGTCTCTTACATGAAAGCATGACGCTCCCGATTATCCAACGCGAGCCGGCTGCAAATAGTAACATTTGAAAATCACATCTCCTCCGGCGCCTCAAACCCCAGCACGTCGATGGAAGCCTCCAGCACACCCTTTACCAGCAGCAGCAGGGCAATATACCCCTTCTGCTTCTCCTGATCCTCCTCAGCCAGGATCTTCGTCTCATGATAAAAATGATTGAACGCGTTGCACAGGTCGTAAATATACGCACAGACTCTGTGCGGCGCTTTCTCCTCGCAGGCGCTCTCCATAGCGGCATTGAATTTCGCAGTTTCCAGCATCAGCGCCTTCTCGGCTTCATTCTCCGCAGGCAGAACAGACAGGTCTGTCAGCATGCCGCCCTTTTCCTGATATTTGCGCAGAATCGACTTGATACGGACAATCGTATATAAAATATACGGACCGGTGTCTCCCTCAAAGGAAGTAAAGCGGTCAATGTCGAAAATATAATCCTTGCTCGCCTGGTTGGACAGATCACCGTATTTGATGGCTGCCAGGCTGACGGTCTTTGCAATCTCACGCGCCTTCTCCTCGCTGATCTCGCGGCCGGTGATGATTTTCTGATACATCTCCTCGTTGACTTCCTTAATCAGAGCTTCCAGACGCAGGACGCCGCCGTCGCGGGTCTTGAAGGGCTTGCCGTCCCTGCCGTTCATGGTACCGAAGCCGATGAACTTTAGCTTCGTTTCCTCAGGCGCAATCCCGGTCTTTTTCACACAGCGGAACACCTGCTCAAAATGCAGGTCCTGGCGCTTGTCCGCGAAATAAATGATCTCATCCGGATGATACTGCTCCACACGCTCCACAATTGTTGCGATGTCAGTGGTCGTATACAGAGCCGCACCGTCGCTCTTTAAAATCATGCAGGGCGGCATTTCCCGGGTATCATCCTCACGAGCGATATCTACAACCAAAGCGCCGTCGCTCTCGTAAGCGTAACCGTCATCCTTTAACTTCTGTGCCATGCCGGGGATGATATCCTGCACGTCGGATTCTCCCTTCCAGAGATCGAAGGAGACGTTCAGGCTGTCATAATTTTTCTTTAAATCCGCCACGGAAACATTCATGATATGACGCCACAGTGCACGGTAGCCGCGCCTGCCGTTCTGCAGGTCCGCCGTCGCCGCCAGTGCCTTCGCCTTATAGTCCGCCGTAGCCTGCTGCCGAAGCTGATACTCCGCGTCCGTTTCCCCCTCATGCTGCCCGTCGTCCTTGGACTTTTTGCTGGCGGTGGGGTAAATCTCCTCCAGTTCAGAGATGGTAAAGGGCGCTTCGGCCGGGTATTCGCCCGCGTAACTGTCATCAAAATATGGCAGCTCCGGCTTGCGTTCCTGTAATTCCGTGATAATCAGGCCCATCTGCAGACCCCAGTCCCCCAGGTGAACGTCTCCGATCACCGTATGGCCCGCGTAGCGGCAGATCCGCTTCACGCTCTCACCGATGATAGCGCTGCGCAGGTGACCGACATGCAGAGGCTTCGCCGCGTTCGCCCCGCCGTAATCCAGGATAATCATATGCGGCTTTGCCGGTATTTCCAGGCCGAACTTCTCATCCGCGGCCATCCGGTTCATATATTCCGCCGCAAAAGCAGGGCTTACCTTCAGATTCAAAAATCCCGGCTTCACAGCGCTTACCTCGCCAAAGGCTGAATTGCCCTGTAATTTCTCCGCCACAGCCTCCGCAATCATGATAGGCGCGCAGTGGTACTGCTTCGCCCCCGCCATTGCGCCGTTGCACTGGTATTCGCACAGGTCCGGGCGGTTGGAAACCGTCACCTTGCCTAACGCAGCGTCATACCCCGCGTCGGCAAACGCCTGCGATACTTCATCTGAAATCAGATCCAGTAATTTCTTCATAAAATAAGTTGCTCCTCCCTCGGTAAACTTCTCTCAAATCAATAATCAATTGTACGGTAACTTCCTACAAAGATCCAGTCCGAAATTGCTGCCTATCCCCGCACTGTTAAATGGTCGTCTTCTGAAAGCTTTCAGAAGCCTCGCGTTCTCTTAACGAAAACACACATCCGCAGTAATTCTGCCGATACAAATCACACTCCGCCGACAACTCAATACTGCGCTTATAGCCGTCCTTTTTCTTAAAATCAGAAGGCAGCCACTTCACTCTCGTATCCTGACAGAAACTGCTGCCGATTTCATTTAACAGAGCCGCGTTTTTTAAGGGACTGATCGTCAGTGTGGTCGTCACATAATCATAGCCAAGTGCCTCGGCTCTTAAAACGCTCTCGCCCAGCCGCAGCCTAAAACACTCCCGGCATCGTGCGCCGCCCTCCGGCTCCCGCTCCAGTCCCCTCACCGTCTGATAAAAACGCTGCGGTTCATAGTCCCCCGCGATGTAATCAATCTTATAGCCGCCGTCATTTTTCGCATTAAACCAGGCAATCAGGCGGATTTCTTCGTGCAGCCGCTTCTGGTACTCCTCAGCCGCGGAAATATTCGGATTATAATAAAAAACCGTAATCTGAAAATGCATCCGCAGCCGCTCTAAAACTGCGGAAGAACAGGGTGCACAGCAGGCATGCAAAAAAAGACGTGGTAAAGCCGCGCCTTCTAAAGCCTTCCTGTCAAGCTCCTTAAGGACCTTTTCCATTTCCTTCTGATAATTGGTCTGATTCATCGCGCAGCCTCTTATTTTTTGCAGATTTCATAAACTGATGTGATTTTACCATATTATTTTCCGTCTTGCAATGCCGAAGAAAGCGGATTATACCGCAAAAGAAGAAAGAAAAAAGAGCGTTCAGACACAGGACACGCATCCCACCATGCCGCAAAAAGGCACAGCCGAATCAAAGCAATTAAAGCTGCTTGTCATATGCTAGCCTCGGCTCACCCCGCATCTGCACCTCCCCGCAATGGATAAAACCATTTTTCTCAAGCACATGCTGCATCCGTTTATTCTGGTGGTGCGTGTCAATCCGCACAAAGCGGACGCCATATGAAAGGATATACTCTTCCGCCAGAGAAAACGCAGCTTCAGACAAACCCATTCCCCGATATTGCTCAGCAAAGGCAACTCTATGTATGACCGCATAGGGTTCCTGCGTCCGCCAGGCACCCTTGATATGATTATAAGCCGGATCACCGTCAAAGCTGATATACAGATACCCCGCAATCCGCCCGTCTGCCTTCAGAATGTGGGCATTGCCTGACTCTATATCCGCCAGCACAGAATCCAGGTTTGGATAATCATCTGCCCACTGGATAAACCCCTGTTCTCTCTGAAACGCACGGCCGCTGTCAAGGATCGCCGCGCAGGCCGGCGCGTCCTTAAGGGTCGCTTTTTCAAGTGTAATATTCATCTGTTTCCCTTTCTTTCCTTTTTTCTGCCAGGCGCATCTCTGTCATACCCATAATGCCGTTTCATCCACGCCATCCACGTCATACCTGATTTGTTCAGAAGCTGTCCCAGAATGTTTTCAGACTGTCACGAACCGAACCCAGATCCACCACCTGAAACCGCTCCCACTCCCGCGGGAAAATCACGCGGTACTGCCCCTCTAAAAACCGCTCGTCCAGCAGAAGAATCACCCCCGCGTCCTCCTTCGTGCGGATCACGCGCCCTGCGGCCTGCATGACCTTATTCATGCCAGGATAACGGTAGGCGAAGTCGAAGCCATTGCGGCCGTTTTCGTCAAAATAGCGCCGCAGAAGCTCCTGCTCCCGGCCGATCTGCGGCAGGCCGGTGCCTACGATAATCGCGCCGATCAGGCTCTCGCCCTTAAGATCGATGCCTTCTGAAAAAATGCCGCCCAGAACGCAGAAGCCAATCAGGGACTGTCGACCTTTTTCCGAAGCTGCCCAGGACGCTTCCGCCTCATTTTCCGCCTGTCCATCTGACTGATTTTCTCCTGCTGCAGCATCACGAAACCGTGCGAGAAATTCCTCCCTCTCCGCCTCGCTCATCCGCTCTTTTTGCATAATCAACTGCACATTTTCATTTTCTTCAAAAAGTTCCCCGTAAATCTGAAAGATTTCCTGCATATAAGCGTAGGATGGGCAGAAAATCAAATAATTGCCGGAATGCTCGCACACCACCGTATGAATATAACCCGCGATCTTCTCATACTCCCCCCGGTTGCGCCTGGTATATTTACTGGTCACATCCCGGGCAATCAGAAGCGCCCGCTGATCCGCCGAAAAACAGGTCTCGGCATAGACCTCGTAATCCTCCTTCGTTCCGCCCAGCAATTCTTTATAATACTGAATCGGCAGAAAGGTGGCGGAAAACAGAATACTGCTGCGGCACTTTTCCATGCATTCCCGTAAATTCGCGGATGGGTCCACATTGAACAGCTTCAGTATGAACTCCCCGCTGTCCCGGTTCTCTCCGTAGATCAAATATTTGTCATTCAGGAGCTGATAAATCAACTCAAAATGACTCAGCTCAAAATAAAAATCCAGCATTTCCTGCGGCATGGGCCTGACATCCCGGTTGGCCAGCCAGCTGTCCAGATCCTCCATCACATCCTCAAGCGCCGCATGAACCTCCTCCGCCTCCTCAAACACAGTCAGGCCGTCACATCTGCGTTTTAAAGAAAGCAGAGTCCGGTTGAGATTCTCCAGGTGTCTGTACAACTGCAAATCCGCGTCCTTTGCCAGGCGCTTCGCCGTCAGCACATCCTCCTTCACCAGCACCGCGCTGTACATTTCCCGCGCGCGGTCCGGCAGATTGTGTGCCTCATCCGTGAGCAGAATATACTCCCCTCTGCGTCCGGATGCGCCGAAAAAGCGCTGCAGCGCAACGTGCGGATCAAATACATAATTATAATCCCCGATCACGCAGTCCGCAAAATCGGTCAGATCCAGACTCAGCTCATGCGGACAGACCTGATACTGCAGGGCATATCTCAGGATAACCTCCCGCGAAAAACTCTCCTCATGCGTGATCAGGTCATACAGACAGGCGTTGACACGGTCAAAATGTCCCTTCGCATAAGGGCAGGCCGACGGATTGCAGTCGCAGACCTCATTTGGACAGATTTTCTCGCGGGCAGTCAGGACTACATCCTTAAAACGCAGGCCGTTCTGGCGCAGGAGCTTTAAGGTATCCGCGGCAGCGGTCGCCGTGACGGTCTTGGCTGTCACATAAAAAATCATATTTGCCAGGCCCTGTCCCACCGCCTTGATGGAAGGATAGAGTGTCGCCAGGGTCTTACCTGTCCCCGTGGGTGCCTGGAGAAAAAGCTTTCTGCGATGATAAATGGTCCTGTAAACCGAAGATGCCAGGTCCTTTTGTCCCTCTCTGTATGCATATGGAAAAGGGACGGCACACACGGATGGGAGCTTGAGATTCTCCCAGTCATACATATAATCCGTGAAGCGTTGGTACTTCGCCATCGTCTCCTGAAACCAGGCCGTGATCTCGCTGCGGGAAAACGACTGATGAAAGCGCTTCATGCCTTTGGATCGGCGGTTAATATAGGTCATACGCACACCAACCCGCTTCAGATCCTCCTGCTCGGAAATCATGTACGCATAGCACATGGCCTGCGCCAGGTGTACCTGCACAGGCTCCTTCATATGCGCTACATTGCGGTAAGTGCTCTTGATCTCATCCACATAAGTCATCGGCTCCGGCTCTTCCATGATTCCGTACTCCGGGGACAGCAGAGGAAACTGCTCAAAATCCTGCTGCCACTCCTCGGGCACATAATCAGAAATAACCCCATCCGCCCTGCCCTCCAGATATATGTCATACCGCCCGGTATCATACCTGTACTGAAAAGCGACCTCCGCCTGATATGCAATTCCTTCCTTTGCCTGCAGCATACGGTGGAGACGTCCGCCCTCCTGCATCGCCTGCTCGGCGCTGCCCTTGCCCCGATTGTCCAGGTCGCCGGAGCGGAACACAAATTCCACCATATTGCGTACGGATGTGCGTATTTCCTTCATAAAGCCTCTCGCGCTTTCGACTCATTTCAGTTGAATATTCCGGATACCATTATGGCCGTTCCCAGTCAATATTCTCCGAACCTCTGTTCTATCTTACCACACTCTCTGCTATTCTGACAGTCTTTTCTATGAAAAAACTGTACATCTTTTTCAATCAAGTTCATCCGCACAACAAAAGGGAGCAGGATTTCTCCCGCTCCCCAATAACCACATGAAAGCATATATAAAAACCCATCGTTACGCGCTACGCGCTCTCACGATGGGCACCAGTATTCGCAATCCTACCCGTAGGGCATGCTGTGCAGCTCATTTTCCTTCAGAAAATGGCTACTTGCTCATACCGGTCAGGCCGTCTAATATACAGTCGCCCAAGAAAGTAAACATTCCTGGAAGGCTGTGTAATGACGGCACTGTTAAATATTATTTTAAATTGAAAGCTGCCATGCCCGGATATAA
>JAJPXG010000175.1:32999-37169 GCA_021205565.1 Lachnospiraceae bacterium
CACAAATTCCACCAGACTGCGGACAGATGTACGAATCTCCTTCATAAGAGCCTCACATTACGAAAGGGAGCAGGATTTCTCCCACTCCCTTTTGATTACTATCGAAAGAACTGTTACTATTTTACATTGAAAGCTGCCTTGCCCGGATATACGGCTGCCGCGCCCAACTGCTCCTCGATGCGGAGTAACTGATTGTACTTGGCAACACGCTCACTTCTGCTGGGAGCACCGGTCTTGATCTGGCAGGTATTCAGAGCCACAGCCAGATCTGCGATGGTGGTATCTTCGGTCTCACCGGATCTGTGAGAGGTCACAGCGGTGTAGCCGGCCTTGTGCGCCATCTTGATGGCCTCCAGGGTCTCGGACACGGAGCCGATCTGATTCAACTTGATCAGGATGGAGTTGCCGCAGCCTAAGCTGATGCCCTTGCTCAGTCTCTCGGTGTTGGTTACGAACAGGTCGTCGCCTACCAGCTGAACCTTGTCGCCCAGCTCTTTGGTCAGCTTCTGCCAGCCTTCCCAGTCCTCTTCATCCAGAGCATCCTCAATGGAGATGATCGGATATTTCTCAACCAGGCTCTTCCAGTGCTCGATCAGCTCATCGGAGGTGTAGTGCGTACCGGCCTTCGGCAGGATATACTCGCCCTTCTTCTCACCCTTCCACTCACTGGAAGCAGCGTCCATGGCGATCATGAAGTCCTTGCCAGGCTCATAGCCAGCTTTCTTCACTGCCTCAAGGATGGTCTCGATGGTCTCCTCATCGCTGGAAAGGTTCGGAGCAAAGCCGCCCTCATCACCAACGGAGGTAGCCAGGCCTCTGGATTTCAGGATAGAAGACAGAGCATGGAACACTTCTGCACACCAGCGAAGCGCTTCCTTGAAAGAGGGTGCGCCAACAGGCATGATCATGAATTCCTGGGTGTCTACGGTGTTGGTCGCGTGTGCGCCGCCGTTTAAGATGTTCATCATCGGAACCGGCAGACGGTTCGCGTTCGCGCCGCCTAAGAAGCGATACAGCGGAATGCCCAGAGAAAGGGAAGCCGCTCTCGCTGCCGCGATGGAAACCGCCAGGATGGCGTTCGCGCCGAGGTTGGACTTGTCCTTCGTGCCGTCAGCATCGATCATGGCCTTGTCCACAGCATAGGTGTCGGAAGCATCCAGTCCAAGAACCGCCTCTCTGATGGTGGTGTTGATATTCTCAACCGCCTTGGTCACGCCCTTGCCCAGATATCTGCTCTTGTCACCGTCACGAAGCTCCAGTGCCTCGAATTCACCGGTGGAAGCGCCGCTGGGCGCTGTGCCTCTGCCTACGGTGCCGTCGGCTAACGTCACCTCAGCCTCTACAGTCGGATTTCCTCTGGAATCCAGGATCTCTCTGCCGATTACTTCTACAATTTCCATGTAGTCCACAATAAATTTCCTTCCTTTCTTTTTACGAAAATACGCCTCGCGGCCGGGTGAAAACAGTCCCGCAGCCGTCTGTCAGTCCGGCGGATTTCGCATGATTTCTGTGAGGAAAACAGATTCCTCACACTTGTCCTCATGTTAGCATAGACCCGGTTTGATGTCAAGAAAGTGGTTTCAATTTATCAGCACAAAAGTTATGATTCACTTTCTCTTTACCTTCAGTCCCTTCAGATACGTCTTCTGCTCCTCCGTTATCCTGTAGCTTTCGCACGCCTTCTGAATCGTCTTATTATGCACCCAGGGTGACAGCCTGTGCTCCTTCAGATACGGCAGAACGGCGTCATACTGTTTTGCCAGAGCGGTGGCAAAATACCACGCGACCATCATATTGACATAGTATTCCTCCGACTGCACGGCCGCGGCCATTTCCGGATATTCAGGGGAAAAATCCTCGTCCAGAAAAAGCCGCATTAACATACCCAGACCATAGCGCACCGTATAGGTCTGCTCACTCTCAACCCACTCCCTGATTGAGGGAAGCAGTTCCTGTTTATGCCGCTTAAAAACCTTCGGACACGCCTGATCGCAGGTCGCCCAGTTATCCACATAAGGGAGAAACGCCTGCACCTGCGCAAGGCAGGTTTCAAAATCCGCCGTCTGATCTATAATGAAAAAATGCAGATTATTTTCCTCAAAATATAAATGCGGCAGATCCGTCAGAAACGCTTCCACATTCTCCCTTTTTGCAAGCTCTTTTGCATATTTGCGCAGCGCCGGAGTTCTCACACCGATCACCGTTTCTTTATCCACCGTAGGAATCAGGGCACTCTGAAATTCCCTGTATGGCTCGTCGCGCATTTCAAACAGGTGCTCCCGAATCTCATTTTTCAGTTCATTCATACCTCATTCGGTTCTTTCTTCGGCGGGAGAAATACAGTGATAAAATCAATCACTGCTTCCACGATCAGGGAAATGGCCACGAAAATCCACAGCACCGCCGTCGTTCCCATCGGATTCGTGATGATAATCAGGGCACAGGCTACTGTCACGACAGCACTTATAGCGCAGATCCACCAGTTGTGCATTTTAAGCCGCAGCATGTTTACCGTGCTTTCCACCTTCATGACGCCGGTCACCAGGGTTCCAATGCCGTAAATGACTGCCAGCGCCGGAAAAGCCGCGGCAAACCACTGCGGATTGACCACACAGAAAATACCGCCTGCCAGCAGCAGGATGCCGATGGACAGCTTTCTCTGCAGAATGCTGGTCTGCGGGCTGCTTCTGAAATAATTGACGACGTTAATGACGCCCACGATAATCAAAATCACACCCAGTGCCCTGATAATCCACTCTGTAAAGGTGAGGGGATCGATCAGCAGCAGAATGCCCACCGCCAGCTCACAGATCGCGCCTATGACGCCCGGAGCCTTTTCTTTCAGTTTCTTCATGTTTTATCCTCCTGTTTTATATTAAAATCTTCCTCACAGCCGACCGCCTCCTGCCTCTCCCGGTACTCAAGCCCTTTATTTACCAGCCTTCGCACGACATCATAAATCACCGCGAACACCGGCACGCCGATCAGCATTCCGATGAAGCCGAACATTCCGCCGAAGAAGAGAATGGAAAATAAAACCCAGAAGCTGGAAAGCCCGGTCACATTCCCCAGAATCCGCGGTCCTAAAATATTGCCGTCAAACTGCTGCAAAATCACCACGAACACCAGGAAAATCAGTGCCTTCACCGGTTTCACGATCAGAATCAGCAGAAAAGAAGGCACCGCACCGATAAACGGGCCGAAAAACGGAATGATATTAGTCACTCCCACAATCACACTCACCAGGCCCGGGTAGGGAATCCCCAGTATCAGCATACTGGCAAAACAGATCGCCCCGATAATCAGGGAATCGTAAATTCTGCCGCCGATAAAACCGCCAAACATTTTATCCGCGAAGGAAACCTCTTCTAAAATCGCGTCAGCCCACTTTTTCTTAAAAATACTGCGCACCAGCTTTTTGCCCTGCTCCGCGAACTTTTTGCGGCCCATCAGCAGATAAATCGCCACAATGATGCCGATGATGAAGTTTTTACATATGGTGATGAGACTGCCGACGCCGGTGACCACGCTGCCGATCAGAGCCTGCAGGCCGGGCAGCACATTTCCGGACAGCCAGCCCGTGAGGGTGGTGGACAATTCACCGGTCAGCTCGCTGATATAATTGCTCAGCACCTCATTATCCCCAAAATAAATCAGCAGCCAGTCGGAAGCGTTCTGCAGGCTGTCCGGTATCATCTGGGCAATCGCATAAATGCTCTGAAAAAGCGACGGAATCACCATCAGAAGAAGGGCTCCCACTGCCAGTACAGCCAGCACCAGAGACACCACCACGCTCAGTGCGTGCGCCTGCCGGGGCAGCTTAGGCTTCAGGTGCCGTTCAAAGAAATTACACATCGGCTTTAAAAGGTAGGCGATGACACCTCCGATGATAAAAGGCATCAGTACACCGATCACCTTATCCGCACCGGCTCTGATGACATCCAGGCGGGATATTAAAAAGAACAGAAGTATACTCAGGGCGGCCGCTTTAAACAGCGCCCAGGTAAGCTGATTGCTGAAATGTTTATCATCTTTCATAAATTTCATTCCTCTTCCGTTTACCTATGTGCGAAACGAATATCCGGAGTTCAAATGCAGGAGGCTTATTCACGCTTTTCATTCAGTCCTGCACACCTCATTGTTCAGATTGACTTTTTCTGGAAAAATTAT
>JAJPXG010000139.1 GCA_021205565.1 Lachnospiraceae bacterium
GGTCAGGATGGAATTGTGAGCTGGAATCCCGAAAATGACATTTTTTCGGTTAAAAATGACAGATTTATGCGAAGCACATGAATGCTGTGTTAAGATACAGGCGAAAGAAAGGAGGACGCCTGAGAATGAAAATATTGAGAAATTGCTGGATGTCCGTGAGATATGCCTTCCGGTACGCGCCGGTGAACGCCGCGCTGCTGGTGCTGGGTTATAATATCCCCGGACTTTTTTCAGGTCTGCAGATCGTGGTGATACAGAGACTGGTGGACGGCGGCATTTTGTACGCGCAAAGCGGCGATGGTTTTCGCCAGATGTTGATTTACGGCATCTGCCTGGTGGGAATGATGTTCTCCTGGGGTGTGCTGCAAAAATTTGCGGGGTATGAGAGAACGCCTATCGAGGCAAAGCTGACGCAAAAACTCTCTCCCATGGTTATGGAAAAAATGGAAAATTTAGAGTACAGCGTTTTTGAGGATCAGGGGGCGCAGGAAGTCAGCCCCCTCCCTGACCACCAAAATCAAGAACTCCTCCTGGCAGGTGGCCAGAATGATGGAATACGCCAAACGGCTGGATTATTTCCGGGATTTTCTGGCGCTGCCTGAGAGAAAGGATCGAAGAAATGTGAACGCCGTCTCTCATCAGGATATTGCTTTTGAGGGCGTCAGCTTTACCTATCCGGGAACGGACCGGCAGGTGTTAAAGCACGTTACATTCCGGATCAAAGAGGGAGAGCGAGTCGCTTTTGTGGGTGAAAACGGAGCCGGAAAGTCCACCATCATCAAGCTGCTGTGCGGATTATATGAACCGGATGGCGGCAGGGTGATGATCGGCGGCGTGAATGTGCGGGATTTAAGCGATGAGCTGCGCAGAAAGCTTCTGACAGTGGTGTTTCAGGATTTCGGCTGTTATGAAATGACTCTTCGGGAAAATGCAGCCTTTGGGAATCTGCAGTATCTGCATGAGGATGAAAGAATTATGGAGGTATTCAAAGAGGCAGGCTGTGAAGATCTGGCGAAAGAGGGCGGACTTGACAGAAACCTGGGACATCTGAATGCGGACGGAGTGGATCTGTCCAAAGGACAGTGGCAGCGCCTTGCCGCAGCCAGGGCATTTTTATCAGATGCGTCTTATGTGATTCTGGATGAACCAACAGCTTCCCTGGATCCGATGGCGGAAAGCCGGATGTATGAGAATTTTGCGCAGATTTTTCACAAAAGAGGCACTATCATGATTTCTCACAGGCTGGCCAGTGCCAGGATGGCGGATCGTATTCTGGTGCTGGACGGGGGTCGGATTGTGCAGTCTGGAAGTCATGCGGAACTGATGGAACAGGAGGGCCTCTACCGGACCATGTATCTGGCTCAGAGCTCCTGGTATGCGGATAAGGAGGCGGGTGATGAAGACTGAAACAGATAATGCCAGCCGAAGCATTTACAATAAAATGGAAAAACCTGTCCGGTATCTGAAATGTTGTCTGCGGGACATGATACAGTTTTCGCGGCTTTATTATGTGGTTTATCTTATAGTCATTGTGGTGGAGATGGCCACAAGTATCGCAATTCCGCTGGTGATAGCCAATATCTTTGAGCTGGTTTCTGATATGAATGCGATACAGACGCAGCGCTTCTGGCTTCAGATTTTCCTGCTCAGTGCTCTGATTGGACTTCCGCAGCTGTCATCCGTTGTGGACAGATGGATGCTGACCTATTCGCATGCCAGAAAAGAGCAGTATTTTGGCTGGAAGATGTTCCACCATGCCAGTCATATCAGTCTGGAGGAGATGGAAAAGCCTGGCGTTCTGGATACTTTTCAGAAAGCGGAAGCGGCGTACTCAGATTATGAGGCGCTGACAGAGTTCCCGCTGATGCTGATGGACGTATTGAATCATGTCGTAACCTGCATCGGCTGTATGGTGGTGCTGGCAAAATTTTCTCTTTTCCTGCTGCCGAGCGCCATTTTCAGTTTTATTCCGCGCTTCGTGATGACACTGCACCGGCAGGGAAAGGAGCGTGATATTACCCGTGCCCAGGCGCCGCTGCACCGCAGGATTCATTATCTGTGGCGGCTCTTCTGCAGCAAGGACTCTGTGAAAGAAATGAGGGTGCTGGGCTTCTCTTCCTACCTGAAAGAAAAGTGGGCGGAGGATAACGGGCAGGTGGTGGAGGAGCTTGTGAAAGTCAGACGAAAAGACCGACAGCTGGATGTCATTGGAGTGGCCGTGAAGAACATCGGCTTTGCGGTTAATATTCTGATCTCTTTGATTCTTTTGCTGCATGGCGATATTGCCATTGGCGTTTTTGCAGCCTGTTTTTCCGCAGTCAATACACTGGAGAGCAGACAGCTTTCGCTGTTTTCGGAGATTCCGAAAGCCCTGCAGATGTATTATCGGGTGGAGGAATATTATGATTTCTTTGAACTGAAGTCCCAGCCTGATGGAGAGGAAAGCTATCGGCCTTTTGAGCGGGAAATTCAGTTGAAGAATGTTCATTTTCAATATCCAGGGGCTAAGACGGAGGCTTTAAAGGGCGTAGATCTGACCATCCGCAAGGGAGAACATGTGGTGATTGTGGGAGAAAACGGCTCCGGCAAGACCACTCTTTCCAAAGTGATTTCAGGTGTTTTTAAGCCCTCGTCAGGGAGTGTTTCCTATGACGAGCAGGATGTGGAGACGCTGCGCCACAAGGAGTTGTACAGGGATATCTCCATTGTGCCTCAGGACTTTGTCCATTATCATTTTACGATGCGGGAAAATATCTGCATCAGCGACCTTGCTGCCATTTCAGATGAAAAGCGGCTGGCCAGGGTGATTGAGAATGCCGGGATGCAGGAACTGATAGAAAGCATCGGCGGTGTGGATGTGCAGATGGGTCGGGAATTCAGCGGCCGGGAGCTGTCCGGCGGCGAGTGGCAGAAGACTGCCATTGCCCGCGGCCTGTTTAAGGAATGCCCGCTGATGATCCTGGATGAGCCAACCAGCGCTCTGGACCCGCTGGTAGAATACGAGATCCTGAACCGTTTTCTGGAGCTTACCAGGGAGCGCACGACAGTCATCATTTCTCACAGAGTGGGGATCTGCCGAACAGCTGACAGGATTGTGGTCATGAAGGACGGCCGCGCTGTGGAGACGGGAACGCATGAGGAACTGCTGGCAGCGCAGGGCGATTATGCAAAAATCTGGCGGGAACAGGCAAAGTGGTATCAGGGGTGAGGGAGGATCGCTTCAGAACCTGGCAGAGGATGTGAAGGTGGAATGAGTGGAAGCGATCAGAGAAAGCAGCTGAGTTCATCCTGCATGATAGCTCAGCAGCTTTTTATAATCCTCCAGGATTTCATAAAACAGGGCCAGATCCGGTGCCTTTGGAGATACTCCTTCACCGGGTTTGAAAAGTGCAAATATCTGTTTCTGGAAAAGAAGCAGCCTGGAATGCAGGTCTGTTTCACCGATCAGTTCCATCATTACAGGAAGATCCAGAGCAATAGGACGCAGCAGGGAATCCCGGATCGCCAGGATTTCAGCCAAAGAAAGCAGATTCTGGCAAAAAGCAGTCATTCGCTCCTCATAAAGCGTAAGGGTCTGAAGTGATTTGGAAAGCTCTGCAGGGGCAGAATCCCTGAGATTTTCGCTTTGCGGCCTGTCTTTATTATCCACCTGTTTCAGATATCCGACATGACTTTCTTCGTCAACCCGCGTTGACAGGTCAGCAGTGGTCAGGGCAATTTCATCCGGCTCTTCATCGTGCTCCCTGTGCGGATTAAGAAAGTATAACGTATCGTTTTCTATCCGAATCAGTACCATGGCATGTTTTCTCCCATTTCCGCATGAAAGTCCAATCATGCATGGGACATGCGCGAAAAGAAATGTGGTCAGCGCTTCTTTCCGGACAAGGTTATCAACAAAAAGAAAGCCGTATTGACGGAGGGCACGGTTATAGTCATCTTCGGTCTGCAGCATCGCTCCGGTCAGGAAGAAAAGACATACGTAATGGGAAATAAGTACGCATAATTCGATTTAATAATTTCTGCGGCAATTTGGCACTTTCGTGCATATATACAGTGAAACGTCAGTGCGAAAAAATGTCGGATAAACAGTACAGATGGTAATTATCATAAGGTAAGAAAGAGCGCAAGGCAGTAGCGCAGTAGCGGGTGCATTTTTGATAAAACAGATTCAGTCAGACAAAAGAACAAATTGAGGATAGAAATGTAAAGTGCATGTGCTATACTGAACGAAATAAATCAATATCATTACAAAAGATAAAGGCAGGGGGCAAAATTTGTCAGTAACCTCTTATTCGCTGCTTTCTGATGCGTTATTTGAGATATCAACTTCACCGGTGAGCGAAAGCTGCGACGAAATTGATGATGATTATGAGCTATGAGACATTTTGAGGGTTAGAATTTAGGGGAAGTTAAGGTTTTATGCTAATCGTCGGAAAGAATATTCGCCAATCGTCGGAAAGAATATCCGCCAACCGTCGGAAATAATATTGGCCAATCGTTGGAAAACCCTTGAATTCACCATCATATTGGTGCATACTATGAGTTATGCAGTATAAAATAACAGGATAGAAAATGGAATTGAGGTGACTCGGATGAAAAAATACAGAAAGCGAATTGCAGACGGTATTCTGATACGCAAATTGGAAGGTAAAGGTGCAGTTTTAATTGAGGGACCAAAGTGGTGCGGGAAAACCACAACTGCAGAGCAGCTTGCAGCAAGTGTTCTGTATATGGATGATCCGGAGAAAAAAGAACAGAATATTACAATGTCGGAGTTGAATCCAAAAAGGCTTTTAAAAGGCGAGACGCCGAGACTCATTGATGAATGGCAGCTTGCGCCAAAGTTGTGGGATGCCGTTCGGTTTGAGGTAGATCATCGGGGAGAACTGGGACAGTTTATACTCACCGGGTCTGCCGTTCCTGCAGATACCAGAGAAATTACGCATTCCGGAACAGGTCGTTTCACCTGGCTTACCATGCGGCCTATGAGCCTGTATGAGTCCGGTGATTCCACGGGAGAAGTCAGTTTGAAGGATTTATTTGACGGCATGACGGATGTTGACGGTGGATCAGGGATGGATATCGATCGACTTGCCTTTCTTGTATGCCGTGGCGGCTGGCCTCAGGCAATTGATATGAGAGATGAGATTGCGCTTGACCAGGCCATGGATTATTATGACGCTGTAGTTCATTCCGACATCAACCGGGCGGACAATGTACAGAAAAATCCGGAAAGAGTTCGCAGACTTATGCGCTCTTACGCGAGGAATCAGGGCTCTCAGGTACCGAATACTGTGATTTCTCAGGATATTGCGGTTAATGATGAAAAGCCGCTGAATGAGGAAACGGTATCCACTTATCTTAGCGCCCTGCGTAAAATCTTTGTAGTCGAAGATATGCCTGCCTGGAACCCAAACCTGCGGTCAAAGACGGCAATCCGCTTTTCGGATACCCGGTATTATGTTGATCCGTCTATTGCTGCGGCCGCGCTGGGAATTGGACCGAACGATCTGGTAAATGATCTGAAAACCTTGGGTTTTCTCTTTGAAACATTATGCGTGAGAGACCTTCGCGTATATGCGGATTCTATGGATGGAGAGGTTTATCACTACCGTGATAAAGATGGATTGGAATGCGATGCTGTTATACATTTGAGAAACGGTCAGTATGGTCTGATTGAAATCAAGCTTGGCGGCGACAAATTGATTGAAGAGGGAGCGGAAAGCCTGAGGATTCTGCAGTCCAAAATTGATACAGACAAAATGAAAGCTCCGTCATTTCTCATGGTACTGACAGGAGTCGGGGATTACGCGTATTGCAGACGGGATGGAGTGTTTGTGGTTCCTGTTGGCTGCCTGAAAAATTAAATGTACATTCTTTCCATATGTCTCTGTTGATCTGATGATGTACAGGAATCTGAAAGAACAATATAAACATAAATGAACAGGGGATGGAATGATGTTGTACATTGCGGTCTGTGATGACGAACCGGTTTTTACGGAGCATATCCGGAATTTACTTGTTTCGGACAGTATTTTAAAGGGATATGAACTGAATATAGAAATTTATCAAAGCGGTGAGGCACTGCTTAAAGCATGGAAAAATAGCTGTTCATTTGATGTGATTTTCCTGGATATTTTGCTGGATGCGGGAACGGCGCAAAAGCGCGTGCAGGGAGAAAAATTGTCGGAAAATCAGGATGGAAAGGAAACTCTGAACGGCTTTGAAACAGCTGAACTTCTGCGCAAAGCCGGTTGCGGCGCGCTTCTTGTGTTTCTGACCACTCTCTCTTCCTATATGCAGAAGGGCTATGAGGTCAGGGCATTTCGATATCTGTTAAAGAGCCAGATGGGGGAAGAACTCGGGCGGGTGATGGAGGACTGCCGCAGGGAGCTGGCCGCGGAGGATTATTTTCAGTTTACCTGCGAGCGGGAAACCTGTCAGGTCAGAAAACGGGACATTTATTACCTGGAGAGCGATAAGAGAATGGTATATCTGCACACGGAAAAGCAGACGTACCATTTTTACCGGAAGCTGGATGAGCTGGAGTCAGAGCTCTGTGGCGACGGCTTGTTGCGCTGTCATAAAAGTTATCTGGTGCAAATCCGTCATGTGGCGGGGTGGAAGGAAAAGCAGCTGAGGATGGAAAACGGGGCGGTGATCCCGGTCAGCAGGGCTTACAGAGATGAAGTCAACAGGAGACTGTTGCTGGACGGAGTCTGGTGAGGGAAAGAACGGAAATGGAAATCAGATTTGGTATTTTCATATACATAGTGGATCTGCTCTTTTATATGATGAAATTATGCGTCGAAGCCCGTCGGGAGAGCGGCGCTTTCTCAAAGAAAGCAACAAAGCTGCTTCGATGTTTTCTGCGCTATCAGATATACAGTATTGGTATGATCAGGCTTTGTACCGCTGTGATTTCCGGTGTGAGGGGCGGAGGAGAAAGCAGTTCTCTTTTATTGTATGTACAGGTTTTGATGACAGAGGCACTGCTGTTCCCCTGTTTTCTGCCAATCCGGCCGGAGGAGTTGGCGGGGCTTGTTACGAGCGGGAGAGAGAATCCGAACGGGACAGAGACAGAGCAGGATGAGCGTTCTTTTTTGGAACAGCAGGAAGAGGAGAACGGCTGGATCTGGAATTTGTGTTTGGCTTTGCAGATGCTGCTGATGGTATTTGCCTTAACATTGCCGTTGTATTTGTCTTTCGCTGTGGCTTGCGGTTTGCTTTTGCTTTTCTTTGCCTCGGAATACGCGTATGGCCGTTATCAGAGAAGGGCTGTGCAGGCAAAACAGGAGGCAGTTCAACGCGCGCGGGAGCAGAAAGAATATTCCTATCTGAAAAGCGTGGACGAGCAGTACCAGCAGACCAGGGAGCTGTGGCATGATCTGAAAAATCAGCTTGGCGTGCTGGAAATTCTGGCAAAAGATCACAGATATGAAGAGTTGGAGGAGTATCTGGACAGTTTTCAGAAGGATGCGGAGGCCAGGATGCTGCCCCTTCAGAGCGGATGCAGCGCCGTGGACGCGATATTAAGCCGTAAAATTTATCAGGCAAAGAGAGAGGATATTTCTGTTACGGTGGAGGTTTGTCCGCTTTCGGACCTGAGGGATGCTGCAAATGATTTCTGCGCGGTGCTGGGAAATCTGCTGGATAATGCCATCGAGGCGTGTGAAAAGCTGGAGAGTGGATGCTTTATCCGGATTTTCATTCGCAGGCAGGAAAAGTTTTATGATATTCGTGTGGTGAATTCCGCACCGGAAGAACTGGTTTCCTCAAAAGAGGACAGAGAAAATGTTGTTGGTCACGGGCTGGGTCTTCGGAGCGTGGAGCGGATTGCCCATCGGTACGGAGGAAGTCTGGCTGTCAACAGAGAGTCAGGAGTTTTCA
>JAJPXG010000082.1 GCA_021205565.1 Lachnospiraceae bacterium
TTCATAGTACAGTATTGTATGATCAAAGGTGACTACCTTTTGTCGCCCGAATCATTTTATTTATTCATCAGCAAATAACCATGAGCTATGCTACTGCACCAGCCAGTATCCTGATCGGGATTTTGTCTATGGTGGTGTGATTCTCTCCACGGGCGATGTGGGCTATGCCGGCAGACTTCCCAGGGACCGGGTAAATAACACCGGCACCACCCACGGGAGTATAGAGAAAATCGGGGACGAGTGGTATGTCTTTTACCACCGTCTGACCCATGGCACGGATTACAGCCGTCAAGCCTGTGCTGAAAGAATCGTGATTCTGCCTGATGGCAGCATTCCGCAGGTACAGGTTACCTCCTGCGGCCTTAACGGTGGAGATTTGAACGGCATCGGCAGCTATAACGCCACCATCTGCTGTCAGCTCACGAATGGAAAAATGCCGCATAATTCCAATGGAAAACACGAAGATATGCCCATAATCAGTCATGAGGGAAAAACCCATTTTGTGCAGGACATGACCGCTGGAACCAAAACGGTCTACAAATACTTTGACTTATCACAAACCCGGCAGCTGACCATTACGGCAAGAGGGGAAGGCAATTTGCTGGTACATGGACAGAGTCAGATCCATGTTGCTTCTTCCAATTGGACAGCATACAGAATTCCGATTTCCGGGGGAGTCCACACGGAATTGATTCTGGAATCCCTCTCCGGTAGGATGGATATTCTGGAGCTTACTTTTCAGTAAAGGAGCTTTTTCTATGAAGGCGATTCGATTGAGAGCCGAATACTTGAATCATCCCATTGGGATCGATATGCAACATCCCCGTCTGCAGTGGAACTGCGCAGGCGGTATCCGCCAGACGGCTTATCAGGTGGTTTGTAAAAATGAAAAGGGCATCACCTGGGACAGCGGCAGAATAAACACAGCTTCCATGCAGGCGGTCTATCCTTATGAGTTGACCAGCCGGGAGCAAATCTGCTGGCAGGTGCGGCTGTGGGATGAAAATGACAATCCCGGAGACTTAAGCGAGAGCAGCTTCGAAATGGGGCTGCTGAATTCCACCGATTGGAAAGCGGACTGGATTACCGGCAATTATAAAGTGAATAAGAAGCAACGTTATCCGGTGGACTGCTTCCGCAAAAAATTTACTGCGCCGGCAGGCTCTGCACGACTGTATATTACCGCCTGCGGCTTATACGAAGCTGCCATCAACGGTAAAAAAGTGGGTAATTTTGTCATGGCTCCCGGCCATACGGATTATCGCAAGCGGATACAATATCAGACCTACGATGTGACGGAACTGCTTGTGCCAGGTGAGAATACCATGGAAGTATGGCTGGCGGATGGGTGGTACCGCGGCTCCTGCGGTGCATGGGGATTGAAAAATCAGTATGGAACAGAAACAAAGGTGATTGCCGAGCTGGAGGTCGACGGAAAAGCGGTTCTTTGTACGGACGGAACCTGGGACTGGAGCAACGATGGCCCCATTATGTTTGCGGATAACAAGGACGGCGAGGTTTATGACGCACGCAAAACTCCCACTTACAGCGGGAGGGCGAAAAAGGCGACGCATAATGTTGTCCCGACCGCGTCGAATAATGTGCCGGTGGTGGAGCGGGAGCATTTTTCTCCAACGGTAATCACAACTCCCGGAGGGAAAACAGTGCTGGATTTCGGACAGAATATTGCAGGCTATATTGCGTTTTCCCTGGAAGCAAAGGAAGGACAGAGGGCATTCCTGCGTTTTGGTGAGATTTTAGGCAGCGACGGGGAATTTACCCAGCATAATTTTCAATGCTCCAATAAACATATCACGACGCCGCTGCAGCAGATCGAATACACCTGTAAGGAAGGGGAAAACCATTACAAAACACGGTTTGCAGTGTTCGGTTTCCGGTATGCTCTGCTGGAAACGGAGGCTGTCTGGAAGCCGGAGGACTTTACAGCCATAGCGATATATTCCAACCTGGAACAGACGGGCTTTTTTACCAGCTCCAATCCGCTGTTGAACCAGTTTGTGCAGAACACGATATGGTCCGCCAAGGGCAATTCTCTGGATGTGCCCACTGACTGCCCCACCAGAGAGCGGCACGGCTGGACCGGCGACTCTCAGATTTTCTTCGGTACGGCCAGCTATCTGTTTGACTATGCCGCCTTTGCGCAGAAGCATTTGCGTGATATTTTCGACTGGCAGAAGAAAGACGGCAACCTTCCGCAGATTGTCCCGGAGGGCGGCGTGGACAGCTATATGGTCACCATGAACGGTTCTCCCGGCTGGTCGGACATCGGCATTCTCCTGCCTTATCGCTTTTGGAAAAAATACGGCGACCGCAGGATTCTGGAGCAGTATTACGAAGGCATGAAAAAATATGCCGCTTTCCTGCGCCGCCGCTGCGGGAAAATCACGCCGTTGTCAAAGCCACTGGGACTGCATGGGGAGGATCGCAAATACGCGGTCAACTGCGGCCAGTCTTACGGCGAATGGGCGGAGCCCGCGGATGTATTTCCCAATAAATGGACGGACATGATTTTGCCGCATCCGGAGGTTTCCACCGCGTATACCGCTTACTGTTTCCGGCTTTTTGCCGAGATGGCGCAGGAAATGGGAGAGGATGACATGGCCCGGGAATATAAAGAGCTTTCCGAAAAAGTAAAACTTTCCTATCAGGCTATGCGCCGCCTGCCGGAATTTTCGCTGGATACGGACAGACAGGCCATGCTGGTGCGGCCGTTTGCCATGGATCTTTTGGATGAGGAGCAGACCGCTTATGCCGGAAAAAGGCTTCTGACTGTGTTGGAGCATTATGGCTGGAGGCTGGGTACGGGCTTTTTATCCACGCCGCTGATCCTGGATGTGCTGACACAGATTGACCCTAAGGCCGCCTATCAGCTTTTGGAAAATGAAGAAATGCCGGGATGGCTGTATATGGCGAAATCCGGCGCCACGACGGTGTGGGAGAACTGGGAAGGTGACGCGGACCAAAAGGGGCTGGGTTCCATGAACCATTATTCCAAGGGCGCCGTCTGTGAATGGCTTTTTTCAACCATGTGCGGCATCCGGATTGCGGGAGAAAATCGTTTTCTCATCGCGCCCGTACCAGGCGGCAGCTTTACCTGCGCGAAGGCTCGTTACCAGAGTGTCTACGGTATGGTGGAGAGCGGATGGGAACGGAAAAATGGCAGAACGGTATTTCACATTACAGTCCCGGCAAACTGCCAGGCTAAGATTGTTCTGCCTGACGGACGCAGTAAGACAGTCCTGGCCGGAAGCTGGGTCTATGAGTGTAAGGATAAGGAGACTTGAGGGCTGGGTATGAGTGACAGAATGAAAGTTAATGAATCTGAGAGTAAGAAATCCCTGCACGATGCGGGGTACGTGATGGATGCAGATCTGGCTGACAATATCCTGAAAAAAATGACCCTGGAGGATAAAATTGCGCTGTGCAGCGGCGCAAATTTCTGGCAGACCAAGGCGATGGAAAAATATGGCATTCCTGACATGTTTATGTGCGACGGCCCTCACGGCCTGCGTAAGCAGGAAAATGCCGCTGATATGCTGGGGGTCAATGAGTCCCTCCCTGCCACCTGCTTTCCAACGGCAGTGACCACCGGGGCAAGCTGGGATGTATCTCTTATGGAACGGGTCGGCCGGGCCATTGGCGCCGAGGCGGCAGCCTGCGATGTGGGTCTGGTGCTGGGGCCGGGAGCCAATATCAAGCGGGACCCGAAGTGCGGGCGCAATTTTGAATATTTCAGTGAGGATCCGTATGTGACCGGCAAAATGGCGGCCGGGATGATTCGCGGCCTGCAAAAAAATGGTACGTCGGCCAGTCTGAAGCACTTCGCCTGTAACCAGCAGGAATTTTCCCGCTTCAATTCCGACAGCGTTCTGGATGAGCGGACCCTGCGGGAAATCTACCTGACGGGCTTCGAAATCGCGGTAAAGGAAGGAAAGTCCAATACGGTGATGTGCGCTTATCCGAAAATCAATGGTGTTCATTGCAGCGATTCCAGAGAATTGCTGACGGACATCCTGCGCGCGGAATGGGGCTTTGACGGCATGGTGGTGACGGACTGGGGCGCCATGAATGACCGTATCGAGGGCTTTCGCGCGGGCTGTGATCTGAATATGCCCGGCGGCAGCGAATACATGGAAAAAGAAGTGCTGGCGGCCGTGCAGGCCGGGACGCTTTCAGAATCGGCGGTGGATGACAGCGCCCGCCGTGTACTGAAGCTGGTCCTGCAGGCAGCAGACCGCAAAGCGGGAAGCTTTGACCGGGAAGCGCACCACGCGCTGGCCCGGGAGGCGGCGGAGCAGGGTGCGGTATTATTGAAAAATGAGGACAGTATTCTTCCACTAAAGAAAACGCAGAAAATTGCCCTGATCGGGGATATGGCGAAGCACCCAAGGTACCAGGGAGCCGGTTCCTCCCATATCAATCCTTTCCGGGTGGTGTCGGTGACGGACGCCATGCCTGACTGCGTTTATGTGACAGGCTGCGATGAACAGGGAAATACAGATGACTCCATGATTGCTGAAGCTACAGCGGCAGCAAAGGCAGCGGAGATAGCAGTGGTATTCGTCGGGCTTCCGGGACACTATGAATCGGAGGGCTTTGACCGGGATCACCTTACCATGCCAGACGGACATCTGCGGCTGATCGAAGCGGTGACAGAGGCCAATCCGAATACTGTGGTGGTGCTTACCTGCGGCTGTGTGGTGGAATGTCCCTGGGCGGACAGCGTGAAGGCGATTCTCTACATGGGTCTGCCCGGCCAGGCTGGAGGAGAGGCCATCGCCAATTTGCTGTACGGCAGGGTGAATCCCAGCGGGAAGCTGACGGAAAGCTGGCCTTTTACATACGCCGACTGTCCCACGTCCGGCTGTTATGGAACCAAAGACGCCCAGTACCGGGAGGGCATTTATGTGGGCTACCGCTATTATGAAAAGGCGGGTGTAAATGTGCGCTGGCCGTTTGGCTACGGCTTATCCTATACTGCTTTTGACTATTCAGATCTGCGGATGGAGGACGACAGAGTGACAGTCACCGTCACGAACATCGGCCATGCTGCGGGCACTGAGGTGGTACAGCTTTATATTGCGCCTCATACGGCGGGACTGCACCGCCCGGTCAGAGAGCTGAAGGGCTTTCAGAAGATATTTCTGAAACCACAGGAATCCGCCACAGTCAGCTTTACATTGGATGACCGCAGCTTCGCGGTCTGGGATAACGGGTGGAAGGTCCCCGCGGGCAGCTACGATATTTTGGTGGGCGGCTTATGTGTATCCATCCATAAGGAAGGCGCGAACCTTCCTGCTCCTGAATGGCAGCCGGGTTCCTGGTATGAAAAGCCCCAGGGGACACCGACGCAGGCCGAATGGGAGCGGATGCTGGGCAGAAAGTATACGGAAACTGTTCCGGCCAAAGGCAGCTTCACCATGGACAACTCCGTGATGGAGATGAAGGATCACAGCCTGATCATGAACATCATGTACAAAGCGGTAGAATCAACCGTGGCAAAGGGCTTTGACGGGAAAAAGGATTATTCCAACCCGGAATTCCGCATGATGATGGCCTCCTCCGTGGGAGGCCCTTTGCGGGGTATGCAGATATCCGGCGGCATCAGGGGCGGTTTGTTTCAGGGGCTTTTGTATATGGCGAACGGGCATTTCCTTCGGGGGATCCGGACTATGATTACAGGGAAGGAATAAATTTACAAAATGAAACCTGAAATTACAATACACCATTTCTCAGATGGTGTATTTTGTATACAGTAAAAAGCGAAGGAGGAACTACAAAATGAGCAATATCTATACAATCTGGGAAGAGGGAGAATATCAGTATGAGGGAGCGTTTGGATTTACGCCAAATCTCCATACATATTTACATGAAGATGATCAGACAAGGCCGGCAATGATTGTCATTCCCGGCGGCGGATATCGTGTGGTATCCCCGACGGAAGGGGAGATTGTGGCGAAGAAATTTTATGAGGCCGGTTATCAGTGCTTTGTGCTGACGTATACGACTAACCTGATCGGCATGGAGCCGTTGAAGCTCCAACCGTTCCATGATTTGTCACGCGCGGTTCGGTTTGTGCGCGCCAACAGGGAGAAATTCGGCATATCGGAGGAAATGTACCTCTGTGGGTTTTCCGCGGGCGCGCATCTTGCCGGGACACTTGCGGTTCACTGGCAGGATGTGGAGGATATGAATGCGAAGTATCAGCCGGTTTCGAATCGACCCACAGGGGTAATTCTTTCCTACCCGGTTATTACGACAGATAAACAGCTGGCCCACGGGGATTCGTTTATTGCACTATGCGGAGAGAATGCGGCGCAGGAGGAGCTTTCTTATTTTTCACTGGAGAAGCAGGTGTCAGATCAGACTCCGCCGATGTTTCTGTGGCAGACGGTCAGCGATGAATTGGTCCCTGTGGAAAACAGTATGCTGATGGCAAAGGCATTAAAGGATGCAGGAATACCGTTTGAATACCACCTCTTCCCGAGAGGCGCGCACGGGCTTTCCCTTTCTGATGAAGTGTGGGAAACAGGAGATCTGGGAGAGCCGTATACGATGGAGCAGACATTAAACATCATCCATGCGGTAAAGAGCGGAGCGCTGCCGCTGCCGGATGAAGCGAAGGAGCAGCTGCTTGCTGCTTTCGCATATATGGATCCGGAAAATTATGATCCGGACAGTCCGAGACCGGCATCCGGGACGGCGGTCAAAGAAGTGGCGGTCTGGCCGGAGCTTGCGGTCAGCTGGATGAAGGCACAGGAGAGATGAGAACGATAGACTTCTTTTTATTTCACTTTTTTGTAAAAGACAATACCTGATAAAAGTATTGTAAATGTTCTCTGAAATTACAAAAATTCATCTGAAATTACAATAAAATCAAAATGCCCTGTGCTATCTTTGTATCATAATAAAGAGAGCTCATGAAGGAGCAAAGAAGGAGGCTACATATGGCAAAGAAACCACTGGGAAAGGACAAATTTGGCGTGCAGAAGGTCATGCGCGTCAGTGATTACTTTGGTGACTGTACAGGACAGTTCGCATTGAACGCGATCTCCGGTCTGGTTGGTCAGCTGACGTACTTTTACACAGACAAGGTGTATATGGCTCCGGCGGCTGTTGCAACGGTACTGTTGATTGTGAAGATTATTGATGCATTCACCGATCTGATTATGGGCAACATCATTGACCACACAAAGCCTGGTAAGGAGAAATACCGCCCATGGATGCTGAAGGCGGGTATTCCGGCAGGTATTGTGGTGGTACTGATATTCTGTGTACCGAATACAGTCAGCAGTGTACAGATTATCTACACATTGATTACAAACATTCTGCTTTCCGCAGTATTCTACACAGCAATGGCGGTTCCGTATACGTCTCTTATGACGGTTCGCACGAACAGCCAGGAAGAACGCGGTAATATGGGTATCTGGAGATCCGCTTCCGGTTACGTGGCTGGTTTTGTTCTGGCGATCTGCATTATTCCGATCACGAACGCACTTGGCGGAACACAGAGCGCCTGGATTAAATTCGGCTTTGTCCTGGGCATTATCATTATTCTTGCTGCGCTGATCTGTTATCTGACAAGCCGTGAGACCGCGACGGAATCCGGCACAGAGGTAAGACCCGAGGATATTAAGGAAGAGGATCCGGTTCCCTTCAAGGATGCAGTTAAAAAGCTGTTCCACAACAAGTACTGGGTGATCGTTCTCGTGGTGAACCTGATGTCATGTATCCTTTATGCATTGACATCAGCCTCCGGAACTTATTACTGCAAGTGGATTTTCGGCAATGATAACCTGGTTAGTGTGCTTGGTGCTGTTGGCCTTATTCCGACCCTGCTTGGATTTATCCTGGTTGGCCCGATGATTAAGCACCTTGGCGTTGTGAAGACATTGAATGTAAGCTTTACGGCGGGAGTCATTGGCAACCTGCTTCTGCTTTTTACAAGGAATAATTTCACCTGCTACATGATATTTGGATGCATTAACACCTTCGCAACGATACCGATGATGTGCCTGGTTGGAACCATGACAGCTATGAGTATTGATTACAATGAGTATAAATATGGAAAGCGAATGGTAGCATCTTCCAACGCTGCATCAAGCTTCGGCGGCAAGGTCGGAAGCGGTGTTGGTTCGGCGGCAATCGGATGGATTCTGGCACTGGTTGGTTATGACGCATCGCTTGAGGTGGCTACAGCCGCTACGAAGACGGCTATTTATGGATTTAGTATTGTTCTGCCGCTTGTTATGTTCATTATCATGCTTGTACTGGTAAGCCAGTTTGATCTGGAGAAGAGACTTCCGGCCATGAAGGAAGAAATCGCGGCAAGAGAGGCCGCAGAGCAGAAGTAAGAAAACGGTAAGCGAATGATGCAACCGGGCTTCAGTCAATGAGCCTGGACAGTCAGGAAAATGACTGCGTCGAAGTAAGAGACTGGGAGTTGAAGCATAACGGAGGTCTCCCTGTCAGAGGATGGGGAGGCCTCTTTTTACCAGAGATGAAATACATCTCTGATAGAAAATCAGGAAGAGAGATAAGCATCATATGGAAAAGCAGAAAATCAGAAAATTAATCGTGCAGATGACGCTGGAAGAGAAGGCCGGATTATGCTCCGGATTGGATTTCTGGCATACGAAGGGCGTGGAGCGCCTGGGGATTCCTTCAGAAATGGTGTCCGACGGCCCCCACGGTTTAAGAAAACAGGAGGACGCGGCGGATCATCTGGGGATGAACGACAGTATCAAGGCGGTCTGCTTCCCGGCTGGCTGCGCGACGGCTTCAAGCTTTAACCGGGACATGGTAACAAAACTGGGCGAGACGCTGGGCGAGGAGTGCCAGGCGGAAAATTTAAGCACCATTCTCGGACCGGCGATGAATATCAAGCGTTCCCCGCTCTGCGGGCGGAATTTTGAGTATTATTCGGAGGACCCGCTTGTGTCAACAGAAATCGCCGGTGCCCTTGTGCATGGTGTGCAGAGCAAAAATGTGGGGACCAGCCCCAAGCATTTTGCGGCAAACAATCAGGAATATCACAGGCTGACCAGCTCGTCCGAGGTCGATGAGCGCACGCTGCGCGAAATCTATCTGGCGTCCTTTGAGGGCATGGTGAAAAAGGAAAAGCCTTGGACTATTATGAACTCCTACAATAAGTTAAACGGCACGTATCTGTGTGAAAATAAGGAGCTGCTGACCGACATTCTGCGGGATGAGTGGGGCTTTGACGGTTATGTGATGACGGACTGGGGCGCAATGAATGAGCGCGTGGAGTCGCTGAAGGCCGGGTGCAACCTGGAGATGCCCTCCAGCCAGGGAATCACGGATTTAGAGATCGTGGAAGCAGTGCAGAACGGGACGCTGGAGGAAGCGGTCTTGGATAAACGCTGTGAGGAGCTTCTGAATATTATATTCCGCTATGAGGAAAACCGCGACAGGGAAGCCGTTTTTGACCGGGAAAAAGATCATGAAATCGCCAGGAGCATGGAGGAGGAGAGCATTGTTTTACTGAAAAATGAGTGTAGCGTGCTTCCTCTCAATTCCGATCAGAAAGTCGCCTTCATAGGAAAATATGCGAAGGCACCTCGTTATCAGGGTGGCGGAAGCTCCCATGTGAACAGCTCTAAGGTAGAGTCGGCACTGGACGCGGTGCGGTTTGCCGCGAATGTAAACGCGGAGAATGTCGCATATGCGCAGGGCTTTGATGATGCGGAGGACAAGACGGATGTGGCCCTGGAGGCGGAAGCAATTGAAGCGGCTAAAAACGCGGACGTTGCGGTGATTTTCGCGGGGCTTCCGGATAACTTCGAATTCGAGGGATATGACAGAAAGCATATGCGTATGCCGGACTGCCAGAACCACCTGATTGAGGCGGTTGCGGCGGTGCAGCCGAACACAGTGGTGGTGCTTCACAACGGTTCACCGGTGGAGATGCCCTGGATTGAAAAGGTGAAGGCGGTCGTTGAGACCTATCTGGGCGGCCAGGCGGTCGGCGGCGCTGTGGTGAACGTGCTGTATGGCAATGTCAATCCGAGCGGACACCTGGCGGAGACCTTCCCGCTTCGTTTGCAGGATACGCCGTGTTATCTGACCTTCGGCGGAGAAAATGACAGGTCGGTATATGCCGAGGGTGTGTTTGTGGGATATCGGTATTATACGTCGAAGGAGATGGAGGTTTTATTCCCGTTCGGCCATGGCCTTTCCTATACGACATTTGCGTACAGCAATCTGTGCGTCAGTAAGGAGTCCATCAAAGAAAGCCAGAGCCTGACCGTCACGGTTGATGTGACCAATACTGGCTCCATGGCGGGCAAGGAAGTCGTGCAGCTGTATGTCGCGCCGAAGGGCGGCAGAATCATCCGCCCGGTCAGGGAGCTGAAAGGTTTTGATAAAATAGCGCTGAACCCCGGCGAGAAGAAGACGGTGACGTTCACACTCGACAGACGCGCGTTTGCCTACTGGAATACGGACATTCACGACTGGTGCGTGGAAAGCGGCGAGTATGAAATCCAGATTGGATTAAACGCGCAGGAGATGGTGCTGACACAGTCAGTTCATGTGGATTCTGAGTTGACGCTGCCGAAGGTATTTACGAAAAATTCCACGCTGGGCGAGATTATGGCGGATCCAAAGGGCATGGCAATTTTCGGGCAGATGATGGCCCAGGGCGGGGAGCAGCAGGAGCAGAGTGAAGCGGCCGAAGAGGCCATCAGCCAGGACATGGTCGCGGCGATGATGGAAGGCATGCCGCTTCGCCAGCTCTTAAGCTTTGCGCCGGGCTTTACGAAGGAAGCGATGAATCAGCTGCTGGCGGCGTTGAATCAGTAGAGAGCATTGACTCGACAGAAAGAAGGAAAATGACATGTTAAAAATCGAACAGATTACCTGCGAAAACATGATAAATCCGATTGCAGTTACGGTGAGGAAGCCCGCATTTTCCTGGATCATCACATCCGATCAGGAGAATGTACGCCAGACGAAATATCAGATCCTTGTTACGGACGAAGACGGTAGTATGGTCTGGGACAGCGGTGTGGAGGAGTCCTCTGAGACCATTGGCATCGTGTACGAGGGCAAGGCACTTCAGTCCTGCTCCGGATATGAATTTGCGATTACCGCGTGGGATAACCAGGGTGAGTGCGCGACGAGTAAAAAGTGCAGCTTTGAGACCGCGTTTTTTGCTGCGAACGAGTGGAGCGCGAAGTGGATTGAGCCGAAACCGCTTCCTCAGCTGGAAGTCAATCCGCTCAAGCTGGCTTACAGGGAATGGCAGGATATGATAGACGCCATGATGCGCGGCGAGCAGGTCGAGATGAAGCTGGAAACGGACATCATGGAAGCGCTTCCTCTCGAACCCTACGACCCGGCAGTGCGGCTGCGCAGAACTTTTTCCTGCAAAGGGAAGATCAAGAAGGCCAGGCTGTATGTAACAGCGCATGGTATCTATGATGTGAAAATCAACGGACAGGATGTAACGGAAAGTGTCCTGAATCCGGGCTTTACCACCTATGACAAGCGCACCTTGTACCAGGTATATGAAATTGAGGACCTGCTGGAGAGCGAAAACGCGATTTCCGCCACGGTTGCGGACGGCTGGTACAAGGGCAAGATCGCGATTGGCCGCGGCTGTGAGTACGGCGAGGTCCCGGGTCTTTTATTGCAGATGAGTATCTGGTATGAGAACGGGGAGACGGAAATCATCGCCAGTGATCAGAGCTGGGACTACAGCTATGACGGCCCTGTCCGGTCGGCGGATCTGTACCTGGGCGAGGTATATGATGCGGGAATGGAGGATGGGGATCCGTCTCTTAATTCCTATGAGGAGAAAGGCTGGAATCCGGTGTTCGTGAAGGATGCGGCGGATGACACGCTTGAGGCGCAGGAATATCCGCAGGCAAAGATTATCAAAGAAATCCCGGCTCAGAGGGTATGGATCACGCCCAAAGGGGAGACAGTCGTGGATTTCGGGCAGAACCTGGCCGGTGTGATTCGCGTGGCGATCAGGGGCAATGCGGGGGAGCGCATCAGCTTTGAGCATGGAGAGTGCCTCGACAAGGATGGGAATTTCTTTTATATTTTCGCGGATTCTTACAGAGGGCAGAAGGATACGTATATCTGTAAGGGCGATGGCGTGGAAACCTATCAGCCGAAATTTACCTATCATGGGTTCCGCTATGTGCGTGTGACCGGCGGCGCGGACTGGACAAAAGAGCAGTTCACCATGCTTGCCATCAGCTCGGATAACCGTGTGACAGGAGCCTTCCACTGTTCGGATGAGAAGATCAATCAGCTGCAAAGCAATATTTACTGGAGCCAGCGCTCCAACAACATCACGATTCCGACGGACTGCCCGACAAGAGAAAAGGCCGGGTGGACAGGCGATGTGGTGGTGTATGGCGCGACAGCGCTGTTCAATCAGGAGATGACCGCATTCTACAAAAGCTGGTTAAGCAGCATCCGTGCGGAACAACTGGAAAACGGTCAGGTGCAGAACACGGTGCCGCTGATTAAGAGCTATGTCTCGCAGGCGGGAGCCGGTTCGCTCGGCTGGGGCGACGTCATTCTGACGCTTCCGTGGCAGCTGTATCAGCTGTATGGTGACAAATCCGTTCTGGCTGACAACTACGAGGCCATGGGGAAATGGCTGGGCGCGATGCAGCAGGCGGCTTACGATCTGCCGAATGTGTATAATACCCTGGGCTTCAATCCGGCCGCGTTTGAAAATCTGGAGGGTCGGCATCTGGACAACCAGCATTATCTGATCAACTCCGGCTTCCATTTCGGCGACTGGATCATCCCCAGCGTGGTAAACGAGCAGGGCTTCACGGACGGTCCGATGTCCGCCTTCCTGACCATGAACTACGCGGATACCGCTCTGCTGGCGTACATCGCTGATCTGTACTCGGAGATTTCCGTGGTTTTAGGCCACGCGGAAAATGCTGAAAAATATCAGGCTTACGCGAAGCGCGTCCGCGAGGCGTTTGAGGAAGAATATGTCACGCCGGAAACGAAGCTGGGTCAGGAGATGCAGGGCAACTACATCCTTGCCCTGAAATATCATATGGTGTCGGAAGAGACGGCTAAGGCGTTCGCAGCGCGTTTAAATGAGCTGATTGTGCAGAACGGATATTGTCTGGACACGGGCTTTATGTCCACCCCGCATCTGATGGATGTGCTGTGTGATTACGGTTACCAGGACACCGTATGGAAGGTGCTCTTCCAGACGAAGTGCCCGTCCTGGCTGTATGAGGTGGAGAAGGGCGCCACCACGATCTGGGAAAACTGGGACGCGGTTCGTACAGACGGCGAGCTGAATAACTGCTCCTTCAACCACTACGCGTTCGGCTGCATCGGTGATTTCATGTACCGCAGAATCCTGGGGATTCAGAATGCGGGCATAGGCTATGATCACATCCTGCTGGCGCCGGAATATGATGTGCCGCTTGCGCACGCGGAGGGCTCTTATGACAGTATAAGGGGCAGAATTGAATTGCGCTGGGAGAAGAAGGACGGATCCATTCATATTTCAGGAAGCGTCCCTGCCAACACGGATGCGCTGCTGCGCCTGCCGAACGGGGAGGAAAAAACGCTCGGCAGCGGAAAGTTCGACTTATTGGCCTGACTGAAGCTGTGTTGTTTTTTTCCGGTACTGCCTGGGCGTTATGCCGTACTTTTTCTTAAATACATTCTGAAAATAGGACTGGCTGGAGAAGCAGAGATAGCAGCTGATTTCACTTAAGGATTTATCTGAGTAGGTCAGCAGGCTCTTTGCCTCCTCCAGCTTGCACCGCATGATAAAGCTGCTGATATCAAATCCGAGTTCCTTTTTGAACCTGCCGGAGAGATAGGAGCGGCTTTTTCCAATATAGTCCGCGATGTCGCTGACCTGGATGGGCTCGTTGATGTGATGAGTGATGTACTGGACGCAGTCGAAGACCTCCCGGGACATGCCTTCCGGAATCTTGGTTTCGGAAACCCTCTTTGCGAAATCAATCAGCATGGAATACTCCAGATTGGAGATGTAGGGGATGCTCTGGCTGCGCTCGCATTCCCGGATATAGATATCGGAAAGCTGGTAGGCCTGCTCCATATCCATGCCGCCCGCGATCGCGGCCCTGGTGACCAAAGCGATGCTGGAGATCAGGATGTTTTTTCTCTGGCGCAGCGCGTTATCGGCCACAATCCCTTCTGTTAATTCGGCCGAGGTGGACTGTAGAAGAACGTTCAGCCGTTCTGCATCGCCATCCTGAATAAACTGGAGCATTTTGCGCTCAAAATTCCAGGTGTTGTGATACTGTTGGCTTTCTTTTGATTCGTATACCTGCTCTGTGTGCTGATGAGACAGCTCCTGAATGGTCGCAGCGGCGTTCGCATTGAATTCAAAATGCTCATAAATATCAATGCTCTTATCATTGATGCATAAAAAGAGAAAGCCGAGCGTCTGGAGAAACCGGTTGTAAGACACGATGGGCGTAGCGTGCAGAAACCCGGACACGTCTTCTTTGTACTGCGGGTCTATGGCCCACTCCTTCATGAAATTCCGAAGCGTGAAATCAGACAGCGGCGTGCTGTAAACGGGTCCGACCATCATGAGATAATCCTCAGTTTCGGATTTCACGCAGCCCATATATCCGAAGGAATCGGTAATTACGCAGTCCGGATTATCCGGGAAACTGAGAAAGGCCGGGAGCTTCCTGCTGAAGATGGATTCGTCATTTAAAATGTCCGGGAAATATTTTCCCTCTCCGGTTGAAATGATGTAGTGGCCGATGGGGGTTCCGGTTGCGTTGTAAAACATACGACAAAAATCGTCCAGATTGCTGATCATAGATTTCTCCTTTGGTTTCCTTGCCTTATCCTACCACGAAATGATGGCGAATGCCACAGAAAAAGGTGATTTTGAAAAACGTAGCAAGCCTCATTGAAAAAATAAAGAAAAACGTTACAAAAATCGTTGATAATTTCCGGAAAAATGTTACAATGCTTGTATCGGAGGTGTTGTGACTAATGCTTGAGCGACAGATTTATACAAAGCTGAAATCATGGAAAGACGAAAAGCCCAAAAGAGCGCTTTGCGTGATCGGTGCCAGACAGATTGGCAAGACAACGATCATTGAACAGTTCGGACGTGAGCATTATGAGAATTTTGTGGAAATCAATTTTGTTACGGACACGGATGCATATAAGATTTTTGCGGGGAATCTGGATGCGGACACGATTATAGAAAATCTGACCGCTTTTAAAATGCAGAAAATGGAGCCTGGAAAGACGCTGGTTTTTCTGGATGAAATTCAGGAGTGCCCGAATGCCCGGTCTGCGATAAAATTTCTGGTAGAAGACGGACGATTTGATTATATTGAGTCCGGATCCATGCTGGGCGTCCGATATCATGAGGTACGCTCGTATCCGGTTGGTTTTGAAGAAATTTATTATATGTATCCCATGAGCTTTGAGGAATATGCATATGCAAACGGAGTGCAGGAGTCGACAATCTCACGCTTAAGACAGTGTTATATGAAAAAAGAGCCGGTTCCTGATGCCATTCACACAACGATGTTAAAACTTTTTTATACGTATGTTGTCGTTGGCGGGATGCCTGCCGCAGTGCAGACATATGTGGACAGCCATGATATCGGAAGGGTTGTTCAGGTACAGAGGGATATCCTGGAATTATATCGACTTGACATTGCGAAGTATGCGACAGGGAGCGAAAGAATTAAGATTCAGGCAATTTTTGACAGCATTCCTTCACAGTTAAATGATAAAAACAGAAGATTTTTTCTGAGTAAAATTGATGAAAATGGCAGATATAATCGATATGAGATCTCCTTTTTATGGCTGAGTGATGCCGGAGTGGCGCTGCCTTCTTATAATGTGGCTCAGCCGCAGGCCCCGCTTCAGATAAATGAAAAGAGAAATATATTCAGATTATTTTTGAATGATACTGGTCTGCTCTGCGCAGCGTGTATGACCAATATTCAGTTTGCGCTTCTGAATGGAGATATGGAAGTGAATATGGGCAGTATTCTGGAGAATGTATTTGCACAGTCGATCAGATCCGGGGGCTTTTCTCTTCATTATTATGAATCGAAAAAAATGGGTGAAGTGGATTTTGTAGTGCAAAATGGAATGAAGACAGATTTGATTGAAGTGAAATCCGGAAGCGACTATAAAAAACACCCGGCCTTAAATCATATGTCTGAGATTGAAAACTGGATTTTTGGAAAAAAGATTGTTTTCTGTAAAGGAAACGCTGAGGAGGAAAATGGCATAGATTATTTGCCGTGGTACATGGTTATGTTCTATCAGCGGGAAGCAGAGCCGCTGGGTTACATTTATCAGGTAGATCTATCAAAATTAAGGGAGGAAGAATATGAGACAAAACAATAAAGCGACAGTCTTTTCGGGCCTGCCTGCGCACCTGATCCTGACAGTCATTTTCGGAGGCGTTTACTTTTATCTTATGCTGCCCGCAATCAATCCAAAAGCGCCGGATTTCTGGGCCTTTCTGATTATTTTGGTGTTATTCTATATTTTTATCACGCTGCTGACATCCGGGGCACGTATGTATGCGGGCGGCAATGTCATTTTTATGAGCAGGACGATTTTTGCACGCTGTAAGATGCCGCTGATTCTGCTTGGTGTGCTGTGTCTTTTGGCTGTGGCTGGCGCGGTTTATTCGTCTGAAATTTTTCATGCGGAGGCGTATTACAACCTGCTGGATGTGCAGACGGGAGATTTTACCGAGGAGGTCGCGGAGATTTCCTATGATAAGATCCCAATGCTGGACAAGGACTCCAGCGTGCAGCTGGGCAGCCGCGCGCTCGGCAGCTTAAGCAGCACCGACAGTAACCTGGTCTCGCAGTTCGAAGTGTCCGATCTCGAATATTCGCAGATCAATTATCAAAACAATCCGGTGCGTGTGGCGCCGTTACTCTATGGCAATCTGATCAAGTGGTTCAATAACCGTGCTGATGGCCTGCCGGGCTACATTATCGTCAATATGGTGACGCAGGAGGCGGATCTGGTGAAGCTGGACGAGGGGATGAAATATTCAACCTGCGAACATTTTGGACGGAATTTATATCGCCTGCTGCGGTTTCGTTACCCTACCATGATGTTTGACGATGTGAATTTTGAGATCGATGAGGACGGAACGCCGTGGTGGGTCTGCTCGCGCACGGTGCACACGATAGGCCTCTTCGGCGGCGAGGACACGCAGGGCGCGGTTCTGGTCAACGCAATCACGGGCGAGAGCACCTATTATGAGGAGGTGCCGACCTGGGTTGACCGCGTTTACTCGGCGGACCAGCTGGTGGCACAGTACAATTACCACGGCACGCTGGTCAACGGGTGGATCAATTCCTGGCTGGGGCAGAAGGGTGTGACGACAACCTCGGACGGCTATAATTACATCGCGATGAACGATGACGTCTACCTTTACACGGGCGTGACCTCCGCGGGAAATGATGAGTCCAACGTGGGCTTTATTCTGGTGAATCAGCGGACGAAGGAGGCGCGGTACTACAGCATTTCAGGCGCGACGGAGTATTCCGCGATGTCCTCCGCGGAGGGCGCGGTGCAGCACCTGGGGTATGAGGCGACTTTCCCGATTCTGCTCAATATTTCGGAGGAACCGACCTATTTCATGTCGTTGAAGGATTCCGCGCAATTGGTCAAGATGTACGCGATGGTTAATGTGAAGGATTACCAGATCACCGCGACCGGCAGCTCGGTGGCCGAGTGCCAGGCGAATTACGAGGCACTGCTGGTGGAAAACGGGGTGAAGGTCACAGATCCGCTTGATGCAGCGGACATTGCCGGGACGGATACCGTCACGGGTAAGATTACGGAAATCCGCACGGTGGTCGTGGACGGCAACACGATTTTCTATTTCCAGTTAGGGAGCAACGTATATTATGCCGTCTCCGCGGCGGATGACCAGGACGCGGTGATTTTTGACGTGGGCGACCGGGTCACGATCACGTATTATGTGGAGGAGGAAACGAATGGGGTGTACACCGGAATTAAGGTGGAGTAATTCCTGAAGCTTACGAGGATTGCTTCGGAACCAGTTCCAGCTTTAATACCATATCCAGCCCATCGGCCAGACGCTTTAAAGTCGACAGGGCTGGGTTGGCATTTCCCTTTTCAATTTTGCTGATGTCAGACTGGTCAATGCCGGTGCGCTCTGCCAGCTGCTTTTGCGTTAGATGCTGTGCCTTTCGGGCTTCAATGAGGGCAGCCATCAGGTTATATTCCGGCTCAGAGGCATCCCATTCTTTTTTAAAATCAGGGTTTTTAAGTTTCTTGTTGAGATATTTTGTAAAATCATCCATGAGCGGTTTTTCTTTCTGTATAATGGTTCACGCAGGTCATTTCCGTAATCCTTTAAAAGCGAGATCATTCTCAGCACTTTGGTCAGCATTTTATCATCCAGCTGATCGAGAAAATCTTCAACAGGACAATTTCCATGTTCAGTACGGTAGAATTCAATTTGAAAATCTTTCATTCGAGATGTCCCTTTCATCAATACAGGGGAAATATCCCCTCAAGTCAAGAGCAAAAATAGATTTTGTGGAAATCATAGCACAAATGATAGAAGGAAGCTGTGGATATATCGACCCAAATGATTTCGTCATGCTGTAACAAAGTAAAAAATTCTTCGCCTTTTATAATGAGATGCATCCATTGTCGCACCGTGATGTCCGCTTTGCAGGTAATTGCGGACAGGAATTTGCGGCACATGCACAAGGACAAGAGCTTTTGATAATCAAAAATGAGGAGGAACAGGAAGATGAAGAAAGGGTTGATGAGCTGGATAGGCCTACTGGTCATCTGTGTGCTGGCGTTGACAGGATGTACGCCCTTTGGAAGAGATGCCGGTTCAGGAGGCGGAGACACATCCGCGAAGCCCGTGATTTACCTCTATCCGGAGGAGACCACTGAAGTAAATGTGCAGCTGGATTTCAACGGAACACTGACCTGCACGTATCCAGTGTATGAGGATGGCTGGACGGTGACGGCTGAGCCGGACGGGACGCTGAAAGGCAGCGCTGGACAGACTTACCGTTATCTTTACTGGGAAGGCATCAATGATTTTGAGCCTGACTTTTCGCGAGGCTTCTGTGTGGCAGGTGAGGAAACAGCGGCCTTCCTCGAAACGGCGCTTGTTAAGCTGGGGCTTAACAGAGAGGAGGCCAATGAATTCATTATCTACTGGCTGCCGCTCATGGAGGGGAACGCTTATAATCTGATTTCCTTCCAGCGGGAAAGCTACACGGACAATGCTGTCCTGACAGTCTCCCCCGAACCGGATACAGTCATCCGGGTTTATATGGCGTGGAAAGGGCTGGACGAGCCGGTAGAGATTGCGGCGCAGGAGCTTTCCGGCGCGGAACGGATCGGGTTTACCCTGGTGGAATGGGGCGGCTGCGAGGTGACGGTCGGCCTGCCAGGAGGCAGTTTCGACCGGACAGAGGTGGTTTACGCGGAAAGCGGCGCAATTTTATTTTCGGACCAGGACGTGACGGAGGCGCTGGCCGTTGTCAGTGAGTATATTTCGGAGAAAATCTACGATACAACCGATAACAGAACTTATCAGATATACTACTCAAACCTGGAATATCCGGAGGAAAAACAGAAGACCGCGTACCTGAGCAGCCATTATAAGAAAGGCTATACTGAAGGAAATGTCATCATGCTGCAGTTGGATCAGGTAAGCATACTGCAGGAGGCTTATGATGGGACAGAATGGCCCGAGGTCGTAAGCAATCCTGACTGGTGCATCTGGCTGGGCCGCGCGGATGCGGACGCGGAGTGGGAGATTATCGGGCAGGGGTACTGAAAATATTCACAGTTGTTTGGCACGACAGGATTTTTCAAGAATGTTGTCGTTGCCTGAAAAAATCCGATCAGACGCTATCATAACATCTGGTCGGATTTTTTTACTAAAGATATGATTGCTTCAGGCGGCCTGCCTGTAATCGATCACCGCGATTTCAGTCAGCATACCTTTTACCTGCTGGATAATGTTCTCGATTTTTTCGAGAACATCTCCGCTGATATATTCTTCTCCGCACTGAGTACATTTTTCACAGGGTACATTTTTAATAATAATATAGCAGTTTTGATAATCTGTCATATAGGTGGTTGTAGAAGCTTCTACATTTCCTTTACAATAAAAGCAAGTCATATCAGTTCTCCTTTCTGGTTCTGAAATCATTTTCCCATTTATCTGTATCCGGAAAATAGGCCGTAATTAGAAACAAATCGGTTTCATTCATTCCTATAACGGTGTGCATGGGAGATTTATCGATACTCTGTCCCAATATGAGGCAACTTGGATAGGGATAATCATCCGGATATTGTTCGATAATTTCACCTGTTTGTATACACATCAGAATATCCCTTAAAAGAATATCTCTCTGTTCCAGCCGCTTTGCAGCATGTACAGTTATTTTTATATGTTTTGGAGAGCATAGCGCTCGTAAATCTATGATATCCATAAGCAGTCCTTTCATCATTACTATATACTAAAAACAGATGAAAAGCAATCGGAGTTTCTTTCAGAAAATTTTAAGAAATCGTATGCCCATGTTTCTTTGACATGCTGGCATACGCGCATGAAAAAATCGCGGGAGGGCAATCTGAGGCCCTCCCGCTTCGTGTTTTTATCTACGTCTTCGTTCATTCAGCCAAATGGCTGGAAATTACCGTTTATCACCTGCGCAGGCTGCGCGGGTGAGACTCCGGCAGCTTCTTACTGGTTGCTCATGGTTTCTTCCTGTGCCTTGATCATGCGGCGAACCATCTCGCCGCCGATGGAACCGGCCTCTTTGGAAGTTAAGTCGCCGTTGTAACCCTCTTTCAGGTTGACGCCCAGCTCACCTGCAACCTCAGTCTTGAACTTGTCCATCGCGGCTTTCGCTTCGGGCACTTCCATCTGGTTGGTCTTGCTTGAACTTGCCATAGTTTTCACCTCCGTGTCTTAGGATATCTATCGTGAAGGATAAGGCGCGCAGTCCCATCCCTCACATGTCTGGCCTCTGACGTTGGAACGATGCAAGTCGGTTCTGTGTTTCTTATCCTGGCAATAGTATGTGAAGGCAAAAAAGAATTATGCTGGAAAGTTATGCCTTTCAAAGTTACTATTCGCAGCAGGCTTGGAAGAGATAAAACAGACCTGTCAAGCGTAGTTTGCTTGTAAGGGGCTGATTTATCTCTTTCAAGATGACTGAGAATCAGTCACTGCACCCACATAAGCAATCTTAGCCCTGTAAGGGGCAAGATTGCGCATGCGGGTGCAGCTGCTGCGAATAACAGCTGCTTGTCAATCAGAGCTGAAAGTGCTACAATTTTTCTCATCAAAAAACACAAGAGGTGTCTCATGCCGCAGCAAAATGATTTTTCAAAAGGAAATATTCCCCGCACCGTCACGCGCCTGGCGATCCCCATGATTGCGGCCATGCTGGTGAACGCGCTCTATTCGGTGGTAGACCGGATTTATATCGGACACTTAGAGGATGTCGGGCAGCTGGCGCTGACCGGCATCGGCCTGTGTTACCCCATCACCATGTCAGTGACGGCATTTTCCTATCTGGTGGGAAACGGCGGCGGTCCGCTGACCTCGATTTTACGGGGCGCGGGTGATGACGAGGGCGCGGAGAAAATTCTCGGCAACAGTATTACACTTTTAGTCGCTCTCGGTATCATCGTTCCGGCTGTCTGCCTGTTGATCAAAGAGCCGATCCTGTACCTCTTCGGCGCCAGCGACGCCACCTACCCTTACGCGAACGCTTACATCACGATTTATCTGCTGGGTTCCATTTCCGTGATGCTGACACTGGGCTTAAATCCGTTTTTGAACGCGCAGGGCTTTACCAGGATCGGCATGATGACAGTGCTGATCGGCGCAGTCTGTAATATTGTTCTTGATCCGATTTTTATTTTCGTCTTCGATATGGGCGTGTCCGGCGCAGCCATCGCCACGGTCATTTCCCAGACCGTGTCCGCCGTCTGGGTTATTCTCTTTTTATTGGGCAAAAAGAATCTGATCCGCGTACGGGTTAAAAACTTAAAGCCTGAGGTCAAAACAGCCAGGCGTATCACGAGCCTGGGCTTTTCCAGCTTTGTCATGAGCATCACGGAAGCGGCGGTGTCTGCGGTATTCAATGCTTCTTTAAGTCAGTTCGGAGGCGATATTTATGTGACGGTGATGACCGTAGCGACTTCAGTCTCGCAGGTGGTGCATATGCCCATGAATGGCTTTGCCCAGGGCGCGCAGCCGGTAACCGGCTATAATTACGGCGCAGGCCAGTACGGCAGGGTGAAGGAATCCTTCCGTTTCCTGACGAAATTCTGCGTCACCTACGCGGTAGTGGCCTGGGCGCTCTTAATGCTGTTCCCTGCTCAGATTATTTCCATCTTTAATAATGACGCGCAGCTGATCGCGACAGCGGTACCGATGTTTCGGATTTTCTTCTGCATGAATTTTATCATGAGCCTGCAGATGGCGGCGCAGAACACGTTCGTGGCCATGGAGGAGAGTAAAAAGGCGACCTTTTTTGCCCTGTACAGGAAGGTTATTCTGTTAATCCCGCTGACACTCATTCTGCCGAGAATCGGCTTCGGCGTGGCGGGCGTCTTTGCGGCGGAGCCGGTGGCGGACACGATTTCGGCCGTGACCTGCTTTACGGTCTTTATGCTGACCGCATATAAAAAACTGGGAAAGCTGGGACAACAAGACGTCCGGGGGACGTCTGTTCTGCACCGACCGAAGTGAAACGCAGACCAGACAGCTTTGCTGGCTGCTTTTGCGCATGCGTGATGCACCCGAAGGGCGTCTCGAAGAGGAGAACCGTGAATAGTGACATCCGTAGCGTGCACAGCATTAGGATTCACAAAGATTTAAGAAACTTTGCTTTAATTATTTGAGAAAAATGCTGGTATTCGCTGGAAAACTATGATACAATCATGAAATGAGTGCGGTCAGGAGGATGAGAAACCATCCCGATTTTTTCAGGCAAAGCTGTGAGCGGGAAAAACTGACAGCCGCACAAAAGCGAACATAAGTAAACCTGGGAGGAAGTTATGAGTTTAAAGGTAGAGAACTTAGAGAAAAACATGATCAAAATGACCATAGAGGTGGAGGCGGCCGAGTTTGACAAAGCCCTGAATAAGGCTTATCAGCAGAACAAGGCGAAATACAGCATCCCCGGATTCCGCAAGGGTAAGGCGCCCCGCAAGATGATTGAGAGTATGTACGGCAAGGGTGTGTTCTATGAGGACGCCGCCAACGAGATCATTCCCGGCGCGTATGAGAAAGCGCTCGAGGAGTATGAGGGCAAAGAGATTGTTTCCCGCCCCGAGGTGGATGTGATCCAGATCGGTGAGGGTGAGAACTTCATTTTCACCGCGGAAGCGGCCGTGAAGCCGGAAGTGACGCTGGGCCAGTACAAGGGCGTGGAGGTCGAGAAGGTGGAGGCCGAGGTGACTGACACCGAGGTGGACGCTGAGATTGAGAAAGAGCGCGAGACCAATTCCCGTGAGATCGACGTGGACGACAGACCGGTACAGGACGGCGATGAGGTCATTTTAGACTTTGAAGGCTTTAAGGACGGCGTCGCATTTGAGGGCGGCAAGGGCGAGGATTATCCGCTGACCATCGGCTCCGGTTCCTTTATTCCGGGCTTTGAGGAGCAGTTGATCGGCGCTGAGATCGGTCAGGAGATGGAAGTGAACGTGACCTTCCCGGAGGATTATCAGGCCGAGGATCTGGCGGGTGCAGCAGCAGTATTCAAGTGCACCGTGAAGCAGATTAAGGTGAAGGAGCTTCCGGACTTAGACGATGAGTTTGCCTCCGAGGTATCCGAGTTCGACACCATGGAAGAGTACAGAGAAGATGTGAAAAAGCAGCTTCTTCAGAAAAAGGAAGCTGATGTAAAGCGCGCGAAGGAGAACGCGGTGGTGGATGCTGTTGTGGCGAATGCCGAGATGGAAATCCCCGCGCCGATGCTGGAGTATCAGCAGAGACAGATGATTGAGGACTTTTCCCAGAGAATTCAGTCCCAGGGCCTGTCCTTCGAGCAGTATCTGCAGTTCACCAACAGCACCATGTCCAACATGATGGATCAGGTGAAGCCGCAGGCGGAGCAGCGTATCAAGGCAAGCCTGGTACTGGAGGCAGTAGCGGCGGCTGAGCAGATCGAGGCTACCGAGGACGAGTACAAAGAAGAACTCGAGCGCATGAGCAAGGAATATAACATGGAGGTTGATGCCATCGAGACCGCTCTTGGAGAGGGCGGCGAGAAGCAGGTGAAGGAAGACCTGGCAATCAACAAGGCCGTGCAATTCCTGGTAGAGAACGCGGTAGAGGTGGAACCGAAGACCTCAGACGATGAGAACACCGAAGCAGAGGCGTAAGTAAGCGTAAGGTCATAAAGCCCCGGTTCATCAGATCCGGGTCTTCATGGAAAAAGTGTTATAAAGAAGAAAGGAAACAGCAGCTGCGAGGTTTTTGCGAAAGCTTCACAGGCAGCTGTTCAGAACGAATCCTCAGAGGATTCGGAAAGGAGATCACGATGAGTTTAGTACCTTATGTCATAGAGCAGACGAGCAGAGGAGAAAGATCCTACGATATTTATTCCAGACTGTTAAAGGACAGGATTATTTTCCTGGGAGAGGAAGTCAATGATACCAGCGCTTCTTTAGTAGTGGCGCAGCTCCTTTTCCTGGAAGCAGAGGATCCGGACAAGGACATTCATTTATACATCAACAGCCCCGGCGGCAGCATCAGCGCCGGTATGGCGATTTATGATACCATGCAGTACATCAAGTGCGACGTTTCCACGATCTGTGTAGGCATGGCGGCCAGCATGGGTGCGTTCCTGTTGGCGGGCGGCACGAAGGGCAAGCGCATGGCGCTGCCAAACTCGGAGGTGATGATTCATCAGCCCTCCGGCGGCGCGCAGGGACAGGCCACCGAGATCGAGATCACAGCAAAGCACATTCTTTTCATTAAGGAGAGAATGAACCGTATCCTGGCTGAAAACTGCGGCAAAACCTATGAGGAGGTTGCCAGAGATACCGAGCGTGACAACTGGCTGACTGCCGAGGACGCCATGGCGTACGGTCTGATTGACAGCGTGGTGACCAGAAAAGACAATTAATTATTGAGAGGGAAACATGGCAGGAAAGAATTCTAACCGGATCCGGTGTTCTTTTTGCGGAAAATCTCAGGATGCTGTGCGCAAGATCATCGCGGGCCCTGATGGAATTTATATTTGTGACGAATGTGTCGGCCTGTGCTCTGAGATCCTGGAGGATGAGCTCTACGATGATGATGAGTCGGGCGGCGACAATGACCTGGATATCAATCTCTTAAAGCCCCAGGAGATCAAGCGTTTTCTGGATGAGTATGTGATCGGGCAGGAGCAGGCCAAAAAGGTGCTCTCCGTGGCGGTATATAACCACTACAAGCGGGTGCTGGCCGAGCGCAACGTGGACGATGTGGAGATACAGAAGAGCAACATCCTTCTGTTGGGACCCACCGGCTGCGGCAAGACCTACATTGCCCAGACCCTGGCCAAGATTATCAATGTCCCCTTTGCCATTGCGGACGCCACGACTTTAACTGAGGCCGGTTATGTGGGTGAGGATGTGGAGAATATTCTCTTAAAGCTCATTCAGGCTGCGGATTATGATGTGACCAAGGCGGAGCACGGCATCGTTTACATTGACGAGATCGATAAGATCACCAAAAAAGGCGAGAATGTATCCATCACCAGGGATGTTTCCGGCGAGGGTGTGCAGCAGGCGCTTTTAAAACTGATCGAGGGCACGGAGGCTAGCGTTCCTCCCCAGGGCGGACGCAAGCACCCGCAGCAGGAGCTGATCCCCATCAATACAACCAACATCCTCTTTATCTGCGGCGGCGCCTTCTCAGGTTTAGAGCAGATCATCGCTTCCCGCCTGGATCGTTCAGCCATCGGCTTTAACCAGGATGTGACGCACAAAATTACCCGCGAGGCCGGCGAGCTGTTCGCGGAGGTGACGACGCAGGATCTGATCAAGTTCGGCCTGATTCCGGAGTTCATCGGCCGTGTGCCGGTGATGGTGAATCTGGAAGGTCTGGATAAGGACGCGCTGGTGCGTATCCTGCAGGAACCCAAAAATGCGTTGGTCAAACAGTATCAGAAGCTGATGAAGTACGATAACGTCGTGCTGGAGTTTGAGCCGGACGCGATTGAGGCCATTGCGGATCAGGCGGTGGAGAAAAAGACAGGCGCCAGAGGACTGCGAACCATTGTGGAGAATATCCTGATGGATACCATGTATCAGGTTCCCAGCGATCCGACGATTGAGAAATGCATTATCACAAAAGCGGCAGTGGAGAAAAAGGAAGCTCCGCGGATTATACACCGCAGCAGGTGAATGTGACGAGGCGCTTTTGCAAGCGCCTCGTTGTTTTCTTTTATGGCGCAGCCATAAAATCAACTACAGAATATTACGGGACAGGGAAGCATGCCCTGCATGACTTTGACTGAAAATGATGGAATACGAAGAGAAAACGATTACAGAAGAAAATTATACGGAAGAAGATATCATTGAAGAAACAATCTTTACGGAAGATCATGCGGATTTAAAGCAGGTGCCGATGATCGCGCTGCGGGGGATTGTGATTTTCCCGGATGTCAATATCAATGTGGATATTGTGCGGGAGAAATCCAAAAAGGCAGCGGAACGCGCCATGGAGGAGGAGCAGATCCTCTTTGTGACCTGTCAGAAATATGTCAGCACCGATGACCCGGGAGAGGAAGACGTGGAAGCAATCGGGACACTGGTGCGAATCCGCCAGATTTCCAAACTGCCGGGCAGAACCCAGCGGATTGCGGTGACGGGAATTGACAGAGCGCGGCTGATCCATATGGAGGAGTTGGACGGCTTTCTGTCGGCTGTCGTGGAACTGACGCCGACGATGGAGGATATTTCAGAAGAGAGTCTGGCGCAGGAGGCCATGCGCCGGGAACTGGAAATTCTGCTGGCGGAATATTTCCAGACTTATCCCAAGGCGGGCGGCGGACTGGTGGAATATCTGGAAAAAAATGATAATCTGGCAAACTGCCTGGATTATGCGGCAGCCACTCTGCCTTTTCCTGTACAGAAAAAACAGCAGGTGCTCGACTGTCTGTCTTTAAAGGAACGCTATGACACGGTCTGTCAGATTCTGGCTGATGAAGCGTACATCGGCAAGGCGCAGGCGGAGCTGAACGCGAAGGTGAAGGAGCGCGTGGACAAGCAGCAGCGCGAGTACATGCTGCGCGAGCAGCTGCGCGCCATCCGGGAGGAGCTGGGCGAGGATCCTGCGGGATCGGATGCGGACCAGTTTGAGGCAAAAGTGGAGGAGCTTCAGGCCTCAGACGAAATCAAGGAAAAGATTTATAAGGAAATCAAGCGCCTGCGCAGTGTGGCCGGCAACAGCGCCGAGGCCAGTGTGGAGCGCAATTATATTGAAATGCTTCTGGACATGCCCTGGGAGAAAAAGAGCGAGGACTGTCTGGATATTCACAGAGCGGAGGCAATCTTAGAGCGCGATCACTACGGCCTTGAGAAGGTGAAGGAGCGCATTCTGGAATTCCTGGCGGTGCGGGCTTATCATCCGGAGAGCCACAGCTCCATTCTCTGCCTGGTGGGTCCTCCCGGTACAGGAAAGACCTCCATTGCGAAATCTGTGGCGGAGGCGCTGAAAAAGGAATATGTGCGCATCAGCCTGGGCGGCGTTCATGACGAGGCGGAGATCAGAGGGCACAGAAAGACCTATGTAGGGGCCATGCCCGGCCGTATCGCGGCCGCGATCCGTCAGGCAGGGGTGAGAAATCCCGTCCTGCTGCTGGATGAGATTGATAAGGTCGGAACGGATCATCGCGGAGACGCATATTCCGCGCTGCTGGAGGTGCTCGACAGCGAGCAGAACCGGCAGTTTCGGGATCATTATGTGGAGCTGCCCCTTGATTTAAGCGAGGTTTTGTTTATTGCCACGGCCAATGATACATCGTCTGTGCCGAGCCCTCTGCTTGACAGAATGGATGTCATTCAGATCAGCGGCTACACTGCCAATGAAAAATTCCACATCGCGCGGGAGCACCTGGTGCCAAAGCAGGCGCTCGACCATGGTATGGAGGACGGCGGCGTAGAGATTACCGACGCTGCGATCGCAAAGCTGATTGCGAATTATACCAGAGAGGCGGGCGTCAGAAGCTTAGAGCGCTGCCTGGCCGATTTATACCGCAAAGCTGCCAGAAAATTTGTCAGCGGCACGGCCGAGCCGGGAAGTCTCTGCATTGATGCCCCGGATTTAAAGGAATACCTGGGCAAGGAAAAATATGATTCCGAACAGGCAAATCAGAAACCGGAAATCGGTATTGTCAGGGGACTGGCCTGGACGAGCGCGGGCGGCGTGACCTTAGAGATTCAGGTCAATACCATGCCCGGCAAGGGAGAACTTAAGCTGACCGGCCAGATGGGCGACGTCATGCAGGAATCTGCCCGGATTGCATACAGCTATGTCCGCAGTATTGCAGGAAAATATGCAGTTTCTGAGGATTATTTCGAAAAACATGATTTTCACCTCCACATCCCGGAGGGCGCGGTGCCCAAGGACGGACCGAGCGCCGGGATCACGATGGCTGCGGCCTTGCTCAGCGCGGTCGCGGAAATTCCCGCCGACCATCTGACTGCCATGACGGGAGAAATCAATCTGCGCGGCAGAGTGCTGCCCATCGGCGGCTTAAAGGAAAAGCTGCTGGCCGCGAATATGGCAGGGATGAAGCAGGTGCTGATTCCGAAGGAAAACGGAAAGGACTTAGAGGAGCTGAGCGAGGAAATCATCGGAGACATGAGGATCGTCCTGGTCTCTGAGATGGACGAGGTTCTGCAGGCGGTGCTGGTGCGGTAAAAGAACCGTGCCGGATCCGGAGCGATGATGCTGCACTGACGGAAAATGGGTTCGTGGTGAGCATGCCGGGGATTGCCTGAACAGAAACGAAATGAGAGGAGACGACATGGTTATCAAGGATGCACAGCTGGAAACGGTATGCGGCATTACCAGTACCTTTCCGGATAATCCCTGTATGGAAATTGCCTTTGCGGGCAAGAGCAACGTCGGCAAGTCCAGTCTGATCAACGGACTTTTAAACCGCAAAAATCTGGCCCGCACCAGCGCGCAGCCCGGTAAGACCCGGACGGTGAATTTCTACCGGGTGAGTTGTTATCATGAGCGCCCGCAGGGGAATACATCGACTTTTCCGGGCACGTCCGCCTTCAAGGCGGCGGAGCCGGTTACAAAAGCGACCGCCGGACAGACGCAGGTAAAAATTCCGGGCGAATTATATTTCGTGGACCTGCCCGGTTACGGCTACGCCAGCGCCAACGAGGAGATCAAGGCGCAGTGGGGAACCATGATCGAGAAATATCTGCATTCCTCTAAAATGCTTGCCGCGGTCTTTCTGCTGGTTGATATCCGCCATGAGCCATCCGCGAACGATAAGCTGATGTATTCCTGGATCTGCTCGCAGGGCTTTCATCCGGTGATTATCGCAACCAAGGCGGACAAGATCAAACGCAGCCAGCTGGAGAAACAGAAAAAGCTGCTGCTCGTCGGCCTGGCGCTTAATAAGGGAACGGAGATTTTCCCGTACTCCGCACTGACAAAAGAGGGAAGAGATGAAATATACGCATATATCGATCAGCTTGCGCTAAGACAGGCTGACGGCCCGGCCGTATGAGAGGATGGTGAAAGCCGGGGTTGAATCTGTTGCTTTTTAACAGGAAGGAGTCCTTGTGAATCAGAAAAAACATACGAATCTGAAAATCGCCCTGAATCTGATCTGTCCGCTGGTGCTTCTTTTGCTGGCAATCTGGCTGGTACCGCGCATTCTGATGTTTTTCATGCCGATGGTGGTGGCCGCGATTATCGCATGGATTGTGACGCCATTGGTGAATCTTGTGGAAAAGCATCTTCGGCTGAAACGGAATGCCAGCATGATTGTGGTGATTGTACTGGTGATTGTACTGGTGGTGTTGATCCTGTATGGCCTCTGCAGTGTGCTTTTCAACATGCTGGGAAGCTTCTTAATAGACCTGCCGGAGCTATGGGCTGGTCTGCTTCAGGATTCCAGCCGCCTGAATGAGCTGCTTGAGAGGGTTTTATTTTTCCTGTCTGATGAACAGCTTGCCACCATTCTGGATTTTGTATCCAACAGTTCGGATATGATAGGGGATGCCCTCAACAGTCTGAGCAGCTTCCTTCTGGACAGGACAGCCGGGATTGCGGCCGCTGTCGCCGGACAGATCGGCAACGTGTTTGTCAGTGTCATTCTGTGCCTGGTTGCTGTTTTTTTCTTTGTACTGGATCGGGATGCCCTGGGAAAGATTCTGGACAGACTGCCGAAAAATATCCGGCATGGCGTGGAGGTCATCCGCAACAGTATTTATCACTCCATCGGAGGCTATTTTAAAGCGCAGCTGCAGATAGAAGTATGGATTTATCTGCTTTTAGCGGTTTGCCTGGGACTGCTGCGCGTCCGGTATTTTCCGCTGGCCGCGCTGGGTATCGCCATCCTGGATATGCTTCCGGTGTTCGGCACGACCATTATCCTGGCGCCGTGGGCGCTGATCTGCTTTCTGAATGGTCAGATTATTAAGGGAATTTGTCTGCTTTTGCTGACGGGTGCGGCGCAGCTGGTGCGCCAGATGATTCAGCCGAAATATGTGGGAGAATCTCTGGGAATGCCGCCGATCCCTACCGTTATTTTGCTGTTTGCGGGATACCGCCTGGGAGGCGTGCTCGGTATGATTCTGGCGGTGCCGTTAGGCATTCTGGCGGTGGCCCTGTATAAGGAAGGAATGTTCCAGGGAATGGAGGACTCGCTGATTTTACTGGTGGCGCGCTTCAGGGCCTTTCGGCAGTATGACGAGGAAGAAAAAAAAGAGATTGAGAAATACAGGGATGAGAACCAATGAGAAAAGATTATATTTTATTTGACCTGGACGGGACGCTGACAGATCCGAAGGTGGGAATCTGTTCCAGTGCGCAGTATGCCCTGGCGGATCAGGGAATCATGGTGGAAGATATCGATGATCTGACGGCTTTTATCGGTCCGCCGCTGCAGTACAGCTTTCAGAAATTTTACGGGATGGATGAGGAGCAGATTTCCCGCGCCATTGACAAGTTCAGAGAGAAGATGAACGCGGGCGCAAAGTTTGAAAATGAAGTATATCCCGGCATTCCCGAAATGCTTCAAACGCTGAAGGCACAGGGCTTCCACCTGGCGGTGGCAAGCTCCAAAACAGAGGATACGGTGAAGGAAATTCTCGTTCATTTTGGGATTGACCGGTATTTTGAAGCCATCGTCGGTTCGATTCCGAATGAACCGGATTCCGAAAAGGAGGATGTGATCCAGGACGCGTTAAACCGCCTCTTCCATTACGGAATGATAAAAAAGGCCTCTGTTGTGATGGTGGGAGACCACTGTTTTGATGTGGACGCGGCGAACAATATGGGTTTGACTTCTGTGGCGGTGCGCTATGGCTACGCGCCGGAGGGAGAGTTGGAGGAATCCGGCCCGGATTATATCGTGTCCACGGTGGAGGAGCTTGAGGGCCTGCTTTTGTCGAAGGAGCTTCAGGGCGAGGACTTTGTGGTGAAGGAAGTCGAACCGGAGGAAGTTCCCATAATGGCCGGGATGGCTAACAGCAGCGCCGCGGGAAATGCTGATGTGAAAACCCCGGGGGAAACCGGGAACGTGGCAGGCAATGAAGATGCGGGCGGCGCATTCCAAAGCGTTGAAGAGAATTCGGAACAGAACGGCCAGTCCACCCGCCGCATGGATCCGAAGTATTTCAGTACGGACGACAGAATCAGCAGGCAGACGTCTGGCGGGAGTGCCTCCGGCAGTGAAGGTGCAGGAAACGCAGACCACAATTCTGCGTCAGGCAGACAGTCAGAAGCACAGTCCACCGGCGACTGGAAGACTGACGCCAAAAAGCAGCGTTCGAGAAGCTTTCAGATGGTCTGGGCCTTCCTCTATCCCTTCCTCTTATTCTATGTGATGGGAGAGCTGGTGCGTCAGCTCTTAGGCTACGCAGTGCTGTTTATCAGCCGGACAAACGACGCCCTTTTCAACTATATTTTCGTTCTGGAGGACTCCGATGAGGAGAAGCTGGCCTTTTCCGGCAACGGCAGCGCCGTCGTCCAGATTCTGACGCTGATTGTGGTATTTATTATCCTCTATTACATGGCAGACGGCAAAAAGTGTCTGGCTGCAGCAAAGGAAAAATACGGACAGAATCCGCAGCAGAAGTCCTTTGTCTGGATTGTGACCACGCTCCTGCTGGCGCTGGGAATCAACATGTTTTTCATTGGAACCGGTTTTCTGGAAGTCAGCTCAAGTTACCAGGAGGCGGCGGCCAATCTGTATGCCGTGGGCATTCCGTTAGGCATTATCCTCTATGGATTTTTCAGCTCCACGGTGGAGGAATTCCTTTTCCGCGGCATTGTTCTGGTACAGATGGAACGTTATATGAAGCCGAATTCGGCAATCCTGTTAGCTTCGCTGCTGTTCGGCGTATACCATGGTAATCTGATCCAGGGAATTTATGCCTTCGCCATCGGCGCGGTGCTCTGCATGGCTTACCGCGACAGCGGGAACTTTATCCTGATTGCGGCGATTCACGGCGTGGTCAATGTGATTGTGTTCCTGATGAGCAGCTTTGGCCTTTTCCCGACAGGTACGGCGGGCATTACCGCAGGCGCGGTGCTGATTGCCATGGGAGCGATTTGCCTGGATATGGTGATGAAAAAGGAGCGGGCTTCAAGGGCGGAATAGGTGCGATAGAAACAGAAATATAAGAACCGCTGTTTGGAAAAGGATGGATCGCTTTCAGACGGCGGTTCTGTTATTTTACAGGGGGATGTTTCTTTCGTCCGCGTGACGTTTATTGTATACGCCGCAGATGCATTGAGCAAGATAAGGGTGTGGTTTGAGCCTGTAAAGGTATGATGCAAATTGAAACGTGCACAGAATTGGCAAAATGGTGGTGGCGTCTGCCCTCCTGAAATGTTATCATAAGTACAGATGATGAATGAGATGATTGCTGTGTATTTGCAGCCGTTCTATCATTACACGATAATACTTGTGGGAGGGCGCAGATATGATTGGAACAAAACTGAAAGCTTTACGGCAGCAGAATCATCTGTCACAGGAAAAACTGGCGGAGGAGCTGGGCGTCTCCCGCAACACTGTCTCCAAGTGGGAGTCGGACATCTGTGATCCGGACATTGGGAACCTGAAGGCATTGTGCGAATATTTTCACTGTGACGTGGCGTATTTCCTGGATCAGCCGCAAGGGGATGCCGCTGTGCGCGGCGATACGGATGGAAGTAGTGCTGAAAAGCAGCCGCAGACGGGCGGATTTTCTGCGCACTGGATGGAAATTCTGCTTTTTGTAGAGATTGTATTTTTCCTGGGGCTGTATATTCTGTCATGGGTGGTACCGTCGAAGGAGTGGGTCACCAGGTATACAGGTCCGGATGCGAACACGGTTGATTCTATGACAGGTACAGAACAGGGCACTGAGCAGGAAAGCGGGGACAGTCAGGAATGGGAGGGATACGTTCAGTCCTACGTAACTGCAAAAGGCTTTTTCCCGTTCATGACCACCTATCATCTGTGGCCGGTCGCGGCGATTGTGGGAGCGGATGCTGTGTTCAATGTGGTCATGATTGTGCGTAAAAGACACCGGATCTGTAATTGAATTGTTCGGCCAAAACAGACAATTCCAGTTGAAACATCCTGTGCAGCCCCAAATAAAAAAAGATTTTCAAAAAAGTTACAGGAAACAAGAGCTGAATTGTTCCTGTGACTTTTTCTTTTATGGAAAAATTACATCATAAAATCAGACAAATATATTCATCGAGACAGAAATGACGAATTATCTGACATCTTTGAAGAAATTGGGTGTTTACAAATTCCCGAAAGAGAAGTATAATACGAAAAGCAAAACACGACATACGTGTATACAATGTTATCAGGAGAGTTGAATTCCTGTTTCTCTCAAGGACGAGGGAGCGGGAATATCAGCTTTTCTTTTGCGCATGTTGGTGGAGTACCATGAATAGTAATCCAAAACTAGTTATTATGGAGGAGAACCCCATGTTTGATGTAAAAAGAGAAGTCCCCGTGGCGCCTTTATACGACCCGGCCTTCGAGCACGATAACTGCGGCATCGGCGCCTGTGTCAATATCAAGGGCATCAAGACCCGCGAGACCGTGGAGAACGCCCTGCAGATCGTGGAGACCCTGGAACACAGGGCCGGCAAGGACGCGGAAGGAAAGACCGGCGACGGCGTCGGCATTCTGACCCAGATTCCCCACGCCTTTTTTAAGAGAGAGACGGCGAAGCTGGGCTTTGATATCGGCGGCGAGAGAGAGTATGGCGTTGCCATGTTTTTCATGCCGCAGGAGGAGATGCCCAGAAATCAGGCCAAAAAGATGTTTGAGATCATCGTCGAGAAGGAGGGCCTGAAGTTTTTAGGCTGGCGTGTCGTGCCGACGCACCCGGAGGTTTTAGGACATAAGGCGCTGGAGTGCATGCCCTACATCATCCAGGGCTTTGTACAGAAGCCGGCCAATGTGGCGAAGGGCATTGACTTTGATCGCAAACTCTATGTGGCGCGGCGCGTTTTCGAGCAGTCAACCAGCAACACCTACGTGGTGAGTTTTTCCAGCAGGACCATTGTCTACAAGGGCATGTTTCTGGTGGGGCAGCTGCGCACGTTCTTTTCCGATTTGCAGGATCCGGAGTATGTGGCGGCTATCGCCATGATCCACTCGCGTTTTTCCACCAACACGACCCCCAGCTGGGAGCGCGCGCATCCCAATCGTTATATTGTACATAACGGCGAGATTAACACCATCCGCGGCAATGCCGACAAGATGCTCTCCCGCGAGGAGACCATGGACAGCGTGTATTTAAAGGATTCCTTTAATAAAGTCCTACCCTGCATCGAGGCCTCCGGCTCCGACTCCGCGCAGCTGGACAACACGCTGGAGTTTTTCGTCATGTCCGGTATGGACCTGCCTCTGGCGGTGATGATTACCATTCCGGAGCCCTGGACCAACGACAAGGCCATGAGCCAGACCAAAAAGGATTTCTACCAATATTATGCGACTATGATGGAGCCCTGGGACGGCCCGGCTTCCATTCTGTTCACTGACGGAGATGTGATGGGAGCGGTGCTCGACAGAAACGGCCTGCGTCCTTCCCGCTACATGATTACCGATGACGGACAGATGATCCTGTCTTCTGAGGTTGGTGTGCTGCCGATCGATCCCACCAAGGTGGTTGTCAAGGAGCGCCTGCGCCCCGGCAGAATGCTGCTCATCGATACTGTACAGGGCCGTGTGATTGACGACGATGAGATCAAGGAGAAATACGCCTCTGCCCAGCCCTACGGCGAGTGGCTCGACAATAACCTGACGGATTTAAGCACGATTAAGATTCCCAACAAGAGTGTTCCAAAATATACCTATGAGGAGCGCCAGAGAATCCAGAAGGCCTTCGGTTATACCTACGAGGAATTAAAGCAGGCCATCCTTCCCATGGCGAAAAACGGCGCGGAAGCCACCGCGGCCATGGGTGTGGATGTGGCGCTGCCGGTATTGAGCAAGAGCCACAGGCCGCTGTTCCAGTATTTCAAGCAGATGTTCGCGCAGGTAACAAACCCGCCGATTGACTCCATCCGCGAGGAGATTGTGACGGCCACGGCTATCCACATGGGCACCAGCGGCAACCTCTTAGAGGAAAAGCCTGAGAACTGCCACATGCTGAAGGTGAAAAACCCGATCCTTTCCAACACGGACCTTTTAAAAATTCAGAATCTGAACCTGCCCGGTTTTAAGGTGGCGACTGTGCCGCTTACCTATTATAAGACGACCAGCCTGGAGAAGAGCATCAACCGCATGTTCAATGAGGCGGACAAGGCCTTCAAGGACGGCGCCAATATCCTGATCCTCTCCGACAGAGGCCTGGATGAGAATCACGTAGCGATCCCTTCTCTGCTGGCAGTGGCGGCCTTAAACCAGCACTTTGTGGAGACGAAGAAGAGAACCAGCCTGTCCCTGATTCTGGAGACCGGCGAGCCCAGGGACGTGCATGATTTCGCGACCCTTTTAGGCTACGGCGCGAGCGCCATCAACCCGTACCTGGCGCTGGATACCATTCAGGAGCTGATCGACAATCACATGCTGGACAAGGATTATTATGCGGCGGAGAGTGACTACCGTGAGGCGATTTTAAGCGGCATAGTCAAGATTGCTTCCAAGATGGGCATTTCCACCATCCAGTCCTACCAGAGCAGTAAGATTTTTGAGGCCATCGGCATTGATAAGGCCGTCATTGACAAATATTTTACCAACACAGTCTGCCGTGTGGGCGGTATTACCTTAAAGGACATTGAGAATCAGATCAACGAGCTCCACGATATGGCTTTCGACCCGCTGGAGCTGGACAACGATCTGACCTTAAACAGCACGGGCCAGCACAAGAGCCGCAGCGGCGCGGACCTGCATCTGTATAATCCGGCGACCATTCATATGCTGCAGCAGTCTACGCAGCGCGGCGACTATGAGATGTTCAAGCAGTACACACACATGATCAACGAGGAGGGCGGCGTGCGCAACCTCCGCGGCCTGATGGACTTTAATTATCCGGAGGAGGGTGTGCCGCTTGACGAGGTGGAGAGCGTGGACAGCATCGTGACCCGCTTTAAGACCGGCGCCATGT
>JAJPXG010000109.1 GCA_021205565.1 Lachnospiraceae bacterium
GGCGCAGCTGGATGACGCCTGGGCACAGTTGGAGGAAGGAAAGGCACAGCTGGAAGAATCGGAGGAAAACTATAATCTCTGTGTGAGCGTCCTGACTTTTCTGGATGAAAATCCGGATATTGCGGATATTCTGGAATATCTGGAGGGCAGCGAGGATGGAACGGTGGATCTGGATACGCTGCTTGCTATGATATCAGATGAGGAACTGCGGGATGCGCTTCAGGAGGCGTTCGGGCAGCTTCAGGATCGGATTGAGGGAGAAACGGATTCTGACGGGGAATCAGATCAGGATGCGGATGGAAGAGGTGAAGGTAAAACGGAGGACTCTTCTGACGCGGACAGTGGTATGGACAATGAGGCTGGTGAGAACAGCGGCAGTGACGATGGAACAGATGCGGATGAAGTCGGCGGCGGAACGGATTCAGGTGATGACACAGGCAGTGATGCGGGAACTGGAGAAGGGACTGGGAACGGAACAGAAGCAGGTGACGGAGCGGACAGTGACACACAGACGGACGTCCTGGTTGAGGATATTTTAGATTGGCTTGAGACAAATCTGGGGGACTACCTGGATCAGTATACGCATATAGATATTCCTGAGCTGTTTGCGCTTCTGGGGCTTGAGGAAAGCGAGATTGACAGCCTTTCAGAACTCGTGGGCCAGGTTGGAACAGACGGCTTGCTTGATACCATAGCTTCCATTATTGAGCAGTATGAACAGGGACTGGCGGAATATGAGAGCGGGCTTGCCGCTTATTATGAAGGAGTGGCGGCGTATGAGCAGGGTCTGACGGAATATTATGATGGCGCCAGCCAGATTGAGTCCGGCTGGGCGGAGTATTATGACGGTCTGAATCAGCTGGAGGAAGCCAGAGTGCAGATGGAAGAAGCCAGAGTACAGCTGGAGGACGCTGCGCAGCAGATCGCGGACGGCGAAGAGGAAATCGCGGACGGCTGGGTTGAGCTGCGCGACGCGATTCAGGAGCTGATCGACGGCGAGGCCGAATACGAGGAAGGCCTGGAGGAATTCTACACATTGCTCGCAGAAGCAGAGCAGGAGCTGGCAGACGCGAGAGCGGAGTTGGACGACGGCTGGGCAGAGCTGGCGGATGCGAGAGCGGAGCTGGACGACGGCTGGGCGGAGTTTCAGGATTTAGAGGAGCCGGAGATTTATATTTACGGCAGGGAAATCCTGACGGGCTATGTCTGCTTTGAGGCAGACGCGGGGATTGTGGGAGCAATCGCACAGGTATTTCCGGTTTTCTTTTTCCTGATTGCGGCCTTAGTATGCTCCACGACCATGACACGTATGGTGGACGAGGAGAGGGGACAGATTGCCGCCCTGCGGGCCATAGGCTACGGCACAGGCGCGGTGATGTCGAAGTACCTGATTTATGCGGGCCTTTCCGCCGGTACAGGAGCGATGATTGGTTATTTCGGGGGTTGTGTACTCTTCCCGTTAGTCATCTGGAACGCGTACAGCACCATGTATGGTTTCGGCAGCCTGATTTTGTCCTTCAGCGCGAAAATCTTTCTGATTACTTTCGCGGCGGCCATGCTCTGCTCAATGGGCAGCGCATACCTGGCGCTTCGACAGGAAATAAAAGAGGTGCCGGCTCAGGGCATGAGGCCGAAAGCGCCGACGGCCGGCAAGCGGATTTTCCTGGAGTACATACCCTTTGTCTGGAAGCGCTTCAGCTTCATGGGCAAGGTCTCCATGCGCAATATTTTCCGTTACAAAAAGCGGATGTTCATGATGATTCTGGGCATTTCCGGCTGCACGGCACTGGTGATTACCGGCTTCGGCATCCGCGATTCCGTGGTGGATATCTGCGACTATCAGTACGGGGAAATTCAGCTGATGGATATGGCGGTCACGTTCCGCAATGAGGTATCATCGGAAATGACACAAGCGCTGGACGGGGATTTATCTGATGAGGTGATGGAATATGCCGTGCTGCGGCTGCAGAGCGTGGAGAGTGAAGCATTAGACGGCACCACCAAGAGTGTATACATGATCGCTGCCGATGAGAGTGTGACGGGTCAGGTCAGTCTACATGAGGACGATGAGGAGCTTTTGTATCCCGGTCTCGGTGAAGTCCTGATCAGCGATAAGATTGCGGAGGAATGCGGCGTTAACGTGGGAGACGAAATCACATTCTCCTTTGGCGACAACGAGGAAACGACGCTTGTAGTTGCAGGTATTTTTGATAATTATGTCTATCATTACGCCTACATCACGCCAGAAACCTATGAGGCATATTTCGGGACGGAATGGGTCGCCAATACGGTTTATCTGTCTATTGCCGACGGCGTGGACGCCCATGAACTGTCCACGGAGATCTCTGATTATGACGGGGTCACCCAGATTGAAATTATGTCGGACACGACCGCGCGTGTGGAGAATATGTTGAGCTGTATGGACGCGATTGTACTGCTGATCATTGTCTGCGCGGGGGCGCTGGCCTTTGTGGTTCTGTTTGATTTAAGCAATATCAATATTCAGGAGCGTGTGCGTGAGATCGCCACTATTCAGGTGCTCGGATTTAACGCAAAAGAGGTTCGGCAGTATGTGTTCCGCGAAAATCTGGTGCTCTCCGGCATGGGCATTGTCTGCGGCATGCCATTAGGCGTGTGGCTGACGAGTTTTGTGCTTGACCAGATTACGATTGATATGATTTCATTTAAAATGAAGATACAGCCGATCAGTTTCCTGTACGGTGCGGTGATTGTGTTCGGGTTTACGATTTTCGTAAACCAGGTGATGCGCGGCAAGCTGAAAAAGATTAACATGGCGGAGGCACTGAAGTCGATTGAATGATGATACAAGGGGCGCCGCGGCGCGGAGCAATCCATGTATCATCACAATATCATAATAATCCATATTTTCATGAGGGGAAACGAAGCATGAGTATTCATGATGAATTAAATGATATGCAGTACCAGGGCGTGACGACTACGGAAGGCCCTGTCCTGTTGTTAGCGGGCGCAGGCAGCGGCAAAACGCGGGTGATTACGCACCGCATCGCCTACCTGATCGAGGAGGAGGGCGTCAGCCCCTGGCACATTCTGGCCATCACCTTTACCAACAAGGCCGCGAATGAGATGCGGGAGCGGGTGGATAAGCTGGTGGGCTTTGGCTCCGAACAGATCTGGGTGGCGACCTTTCACGCGACCTGCATCCGGATTCTGAGGCGATATGCTGACCGGATCGGCTACGATAATAACATTACAATCTATGATACTGACGATCAGAAAAGCGTCATGAAGGACGTTTTAAAACGGCTGAACATTGATACCAAAATGTTAAAGGAGCGGACGGTCATGTCCGCCATTTCCTCCGCCAAGGACGAGCTGATCGGGCCGAATGAGTTTTTCTTAAACAGCAGCGGCGATTACACGCAGCGCCAGATCGCGCAGGCCTATGTGGAGTACCAGAAGGTTCTGCAGAAAAATAACGCCATGGACTTCGATGATATCATTGTCAAGTGCGTGGAGCTGTTTAAAACCTGCCCGGACGTGCTGGAAAATTACCAGAACCGCTTCCGCTATATCATGGTGGACGAATATCAGGATACCAACACAGCGCAGTTTGAGCTGATCCGCCTGCTGGCGGCCAAAAACCGTAATCTCTGCGTGGTGGGCGATGATGACCAGTCCATCTATAAATTCCGCGGAGCCAACATCCGCAATATTCTGGATTTTGAATCCGTCTATCCGGACGCCACGGTGATCAAGCTGGAGGAAAATTACCGCTCCGGCGGCAATATTCTGGCGGCGGCCAACGCGGTCATCAGCAACAATAAAGGCCGCAAGGCCAAGGCACTCTGGACGAGGAAGCCGGACGGAAAGCCGGTGCATTTTCAGCGCTTCGATACGGCCTTAGACGAGGCGGTTTTCGTGGCGGAGGATATTAAAAATAAAGCGCAGGATGGCGTCGCCCAGTATCAGGACTGCGCCGTGCTCTACCGCACCAACGCCCAGTCCCGGCTTTTGGAGGAGCGGATGGTTTTTTCCGGGATTCCCTACACGATTGTCGGCGGGGTGAATTTCTATTCCCGAAAGGAAATCAAGGATATTCTGGCGTACATGAAGACTGTCGACAATGCGCGCGATGACATGGCGTGTAAACGTATCATTAATATTCCGAAGCGCGGCATCGGCGCGACCACCATCGCAAAGGTGCAGGCCTACGCGGACAACAATGATATCAACTTTTATGACGCCTTATGTGTGGCGAACCGTATTCCGGGGATCGGCAGGACAAGCGCTAAAATCGAACCGTTTGTGACACTGATCCAGGGCTTTCGCAGCAAGCTGGATTATTATGGACTGGACGGGCTCTACCGCGATATCCTGGAAATGACGCATTACGAGGAATATCTGGAGGAGACCGAAGACAGAGAGGTGGTCGAGGACCGTATCGCCAATATTGAGGAGCTGGGCAATAAGGTAACCGCTTATGTGGAGGAGCACGACATGGCTTCTCTCTCGGAGTTTCTGGAGGAAGTGACGTTGGTGTCGGATATTGATAATGTCGAGGACACCAACCGGGTCCTTTTGATGACGCTGCACAGCGCGAAGGGACTGGAATTTCCTCAGGTGTATCTGACCGGCATGGAGGACGGACTCTTCCCCAGCTACATGAGTATTACCTCGGATAACCGGGATGATCTCGAGGAGGAGCGACGCCTCTGTTATGTGGGTATCACCAGGGCGAAAGAGGAGCTGACGCTGACAAGCGCCGGGCAGCGCATGGTGCACGGGGAAACCCAGTTTAGTGCCGTGAGCCGCTTTGTGAAGGAGATTCCCCAGGAGCTTTTGGACCGGGCGCTGCCAAAACAGAAGGCGAACGAGGACGTAATCGCGAATCGCCTCTATCAGGCTATTGCCGGCCGTCCGGTGTACGATTACCGTCCGAAGGCCACGCCGCCGAAGCCGAAGGTGACGTCGGAGCATGTGAAGCCCTTTATCGCGAAAAACATGGAGGAGCTTAAGAAAACCGGGGCTGTGACGAAGGGCGCTGCGGGAACGGACGGCGGTCTGAATTATGCGGTTGGCGACAGAGTGCGGCATATCAAATTCGGGGAAGGAACGGTGTTAGTCATTGACCGGGAACCCAGGGATTATAAGGTGACGGTGGATTTCGACAAATACGGACAGAAGGTGATGTTTGCGTCGTTCGCAAAGCTTCAGAAGTGTCTGGATTGATTGAAAAAAATTTTAAAATTATATAGTAAGAATTGTGGTTTTATGCTATACTAGTCAAAATGATTCAAGTGATGGGTACTTGTATCATACAAATCAATGAAAGGACATCTCTTAACATGAAAATTGAGGAATTGGCCGCCGCCATCAAGAAGGCGGAGAAGGAAGAAAAAAATAAATGTCTCGTGACGGTTCTGGCCGTAGTCGGGGCTATTGTGGTGATTGCCGGTATCGCTGTTGCGGTTTATAAATTCTTTGACAGCAGTAAAGCAGAAGACGACGATTTCGACGATGATTTCGATGACTTTGACGATGACGATGAGAACGAGGAAGGCTCCTACATTGAGCTGGACGTCGTGTATGCCAGCGAGGATGAGGACGAAGAAGCAAAGCAGGAGGAAGCTGCCGCGGAGCAGAAGGAAGAGTCCGTAAAGGAAGAGGCGCCTGCTGAAGAGACTGCTGCAGAGGAAGAGCCTGCTGTAGAGACCACTTCCGAAGAGATTCCTGCCGCTGAGGAAGCTCCCACAGCTGAAGAAAACGCTGACGCAGAGCCTGAGAAGACGGAAGAGTAACCAAAGGACGAACAACTGATATTGACAGAAAGGACATAGCGATATGTCCTTTTTCGTTGCCGTTTATGGATTTTGGCTTATTGCAGCAAAAGCAGCAGACTGGCAACAGAAATCCAATGAACGTGATTGGAGAAAGGAACTGAGATTGAAAAAAGGAGATATCTGCCAGGGCGTTGTGGAGCGTGTGGACTTCCCGAACAAGGGCATTCTGCATGTGGACGACCGTACCTGCATTGTCAAAAACGCCCTGCCGGGGCAGACCATTTCGTTTCGCGTCGGCAAAATCCGTAAAGGAAAAGTGGAGGGAAGCCTGCTTGAGATAGTCGAACCGGCTGTGAATGAAAGGCCGGATCTGTGCCCTCATTTTGGTTGCTGCGGCGGCTGTACCTACTTAAGCCTGCCCTACGAGGAGCAGCTGCGGATCAAGGAGGAACAGGTGAAGCGTCTGCTTTCAGAGCCACTGAAAGCGCAGGAGCAGGAGATCGCCTGGGAAGGAATCCTGTGCGGAGAGAGCCCTTACGCCTACCGCAATAAGATGGAATTTACTTTCGGAGACGAGTATAAAGACGGTCCACTGGCACTCGGCATGCACAGACGGGGCAGCTTTTATGATGTCGTCACTGTCTCCGGTTGTCAGATCATAGATGAGGACTATCGCAGGATTCTTACTGCCACGCTTGCCTTTTTTCAGGAACGGGGTATCAGCTACTATCACAGGCTGCGCCACGAGGGAGCTTTGCGGCATCTCCTGGTGCGCAAGGGGCATTTTACCGGGGAGATTCTGGTAGCGCTGGTCACCAGCAGTGAACTGGCAGCAGATTCAACTGTAATGAGAGAATACCGGGACATGCTGCTTTCTCTGAAATTGGACGGTACTTTGCAGGGAATCCTGCATATCCGCAACGATTCTGTCGCGGATATTGTTCAGAGTGACGAGACGACGATACTTTTCGGCAGAGATTTTATCTATGAAAAGCTGCTCGGCCTGACCTTCAAAATTTCGACCTTTTCCTTTTTCCAGACCAACTCCATGGGAGCGGAGGTCCTTTATTCCACAGTGCGCCGCTATGTGGAGGAATCCGGCGCCGGCAGCGGTACCGTTTATGACCTCTACAGCGGCACCGGCACTATCGCGCAGTTGATGGCCCCCGCGGCCAGCCAGGTTATCGGCGTCGAGATCGTGGAAGAGGCCGTGGAAGCTGCAAAAGAAAACGCCGCCTTAAACGGCCTTAACAACTGCACCTTCCTCGCCGGGGACGTCCTGAAGCTCCTCAATACCATTGAGGAAAAGCCGGATCTCATTATTCTCGATCCTCCGCGGGACGGCGTTCATCCGAAGGCTTTACAGAAAATCCTCTCCTACGGCGTGGAGCACATCGTTTATATTTCCTGTAAGCCGACGAGCCTTGCCCGTGACCTGGAGGTGATAATGGCTTCGGGGTATGCGGTTGAGCGGGGATGCTGCGTGGATCAATTTCCAAATTCCGCCAACATAGAATGCTGCGTGAAGTTGACCAAAATATAGGGAATTTTAAATTCGAATGCGTGACATTGATGATAGGGAAAGAATTATAAATGCTGATCCGAGAGGACAGGCGAATAAAAATAGCGGGGAAATTCCCCGCCGCACGGTGGACCAGGGTCTTGCAACCAGCCCGATGAGTGATTATCACTATTAACTCATAATTTAAGCTATATTTGTAAAGTTGTCAATCGGAATTTTTCCACAGGTTGTGGAATATTTAAAGTGAAAATAGCGCTTTTGAGATCGCAAATGGTGACCTTAAAGATTACTGTAATGGAATTATGTAGAACATAATTATATTTGAGATATTTGTAAAAATGTACTAACCTGGTGTGGAAACAATAAAGAAGAGATTTGTTAGCGAAAGATTTAAACTGTACAATGTGAATATGAAGTACATAAGGAACTTACATAACATTGATGATAATGTTCCATCTGTATCCCCTCAAAGCTCTAAGCAAAGGAGACCTTTTCTGGGGATAGTTGTTTTAGACAATGATTCAAAATGGAGGCGTGCAACATGGATTTGAAGAAATTTATCGGAGAATCCACGGAGTAT
>JAJPXG010000136.1:0-23073 GCA_021205565.1 Lachnospiraceae bacterium
GGTGCAGGGTAGGCGCACGGTTCAACATAACCGGATGCTCCTTGATGACGTCCTCTAAGACATCCCAGACCTGGGTGTCCAGCTTTTCCACTAATTTTTTGGCGTTTTTCACGTTCAGGCTGATACCTCTGGCAACCAGCTCTTTCATCACGAAGGGCTTGAACAGTTCCAGGGCCATCTCCTTGGGAAGACCGCACTGATAAATCTTTAACTCGGGACCCACCACGATAACGCTTCGTCCGGAGTAGTCCACACGCTTGCCCAGCAGGTTCTGACGGAAACGTCCGCTCTTACCCTTTAAAAGATCGGACAGAGATTTTAATGCCCGGTTGCCAGGGCCTGTCACTGCGCGGCCGCGTCTGCCGTTGTCTATCAGGGCGTCCACCGCCTCCTGCAGCATACGCTTCTCGTTTCTGACAATGATGTCGGGTGCGCCCAGTTCCAGCAGTCTTGCCAGGCGGTTGTTTCTGTTGATGATACGGCGGTACAGGTCATTTAAATCAGAGGTGGCGAATCTGCCGCCGTCCAACTGTACCATGGGGCGCAGATCCGGAGGAATCACCGGTATCACGTCAAGAATCATCCACTCAGGACGGTTTCCGCTCTCACGGAAAGCCTCCATCACTTCGATTCTCTTGATCAGCTTCGCTCTCTTCTGACCGGTAGCGGTCTGAAGCTCTTCCTTCAATTCAGCGGCTTCCTTTTCCACGTCGATCCTGGAGAGCAGCTCCTTGATCGCCTCCGCGCCCATGCCAGCGCGGAATTTATTGCCATAGGTATCTCTGGCATCCTGATATTCTCTCTCGGAAAGAACCTGTTTGTCCTCTAAGTTGCTCTCGCCCTTGTCCAGCACAATATAGCTGGCAAAGTACAGAACCTTTTCCAGCGCTTTCGGCGTGATGTCCAGCATGGTGCCCATGCGGGACGGAATCGCCTTGAAATACCAGATATGGGACACGGGTGCCGCCAGCTTGATATGGCCCATGCGCTCTCTTCTGACGCTGGACTTTGTCACTTCCACGCCGCAGCGGTCGCAGACTACGCCCTTGTAGCGGATCTTTTTATATTTGCCGCAGTGGCACTCCCAGTCCTTGCTGGGTCCGAAAATTTTCTCACAGAACAGGCCGTCCCGCTCCGGCTTCAGGGTCCTGTAGTTGATGGTCTCCGGCTTAGTCACCTCGCCTCTGGACCATTTCAGGATCTGCTCCGGAGAAGCCAGACCAATTTTGATTGCATCGAAAGTCAGCGGCTCATACGCTTCGTTTTTTACTTCCGGCATTTTGACACTCCCTTCTGAAATTGGATATCGGTCACCGGCCGCGCCGCGGCCGGCGGTAAGCTTTTTCATAAAGCTTTATTCATTGTCATAGTCGCCCGCGTCGATATCGGCCTCAGACGGCTCCTCAAATTCTTCCTCAATATCCACTAACTCTCCGCTGTTCTCATCAAACTCCTGCGTCTGATATCCGCTGGAAGCGAGCGACTTATCATCGTAATCGTAGTTTCGTCTTTCGCCTTCCATCTCGCAGCGGTAGTCGGTATTGCCGTAATCAATATTTTCCTTGATTTCCACCTCGGTGCCGTCCTCGCGCAGGACCTTCACATCCAGTGCCAGTGCCTGCAGCTCCTTTAAGAGCACCTTGAAGGACTCCGGAACGCCGGGTTCAGGTATGTTGTCACCCTTGATAATGGCTTCATAGGTTCTGACACGGCCGACTACATCGTCAGACTTCACAGTCAGAATCTCCTGCAGGGTGTAGGCTGCGCCGTAAGCCTCCAGAGCCCAGACTTCCATTTCTCCGAAACGCTGTCCGCCGAACTGAGCCTTGCCGCCCAGGGGCTGCTGCGTCACCAGGGAGTAGGGACCGGTGGAACGTGCGTGAATCTTATCATCCACCAGGTGATGGAGCTTCAGATAGTGCATGTGGCCGATGGTAACCGGGCTGTCAAAATACTCGCCGGTGCGGCCGTCGCGCAGTCTGACCTTACCGTCTCTGGTAATCGGCACGCCCTTCCATTCCTCTCTGTGGTCTCTGTTGTCGGACAGGTACTGGAATACCTCCGGAAGAAGCTCTTCCTTATGCTTTGCCTCAAATTCCTCCCAGGACAGGTTTACGTAATCATTCGCCAGATCCAGGGTGTCCATGATATCGTCTTCCTTCGCACCGTCAAAAATCGGGGTCGCAACGTTAAAGCCCAGGGCCTTGGCCGCCAGAGACAGGTGAATCTCCAGCACCTGCCCGATGTTCATACGGGAAGGCACGCCCAACGGGTTTAGCACGATATCCAGGGGACGGCCGTTCGGCAGATACGGCATATCCTCCACAGGCAGGACGCGGGAAACCACACCCTTGTTGCCGTGCCGGCCAGCCATCTTGTCGCCTACGGAAATCTTTCTCTTCTGTGCGATATAAATGCGGACGGACATATTCACGCCCGGTTTTAACTCGTCGCTGTTCTCTCTGGTAAAGACCTTGGCGTCCACAACGATACCGTACTCGCCGTGCGGCACCTTTAAGGAAGTGTCACGCACCTCTCTGGCCTTCTCACCAAAGATTGCGCGCAGAAGGCGTTCCTCTGCGGTAAGCTCGGTCTCGCCCTTCGGCGTCACCTTTCCTACCAGGATATCCCCGGTGCGGACCTCCGCGCCAATGCGGATGATGCCTCTCTCGTCCAGATTTTTCAGTGCATCCTCGCCGACGCCCGGAACGTCTCTGGTAATCTCCTCCGGTCCCAACTTGGTATCGCGGGCTTCCGTCTCATATTCCTCAATATGAATGGAAGTGTAAACATCCTCCTGCACCAGACGCTCGCTCAAAAGCACGGCGTCCTCGAAGTTATAGCCCTCCCAGTTCATGAAGCCGATCAGCGGGTTTTTGCCAAGCGCCAGCTCACCTTCCGCAGTGGAAGCGCCGTCGGCAATGACCTGCCCTGCAGCCACTCTGTCACCCTTAAAGACGATAGGACGCTGATTGTAGCAGTTGGACTGGTTGGAGTGGGCAAACTTGGTCAGACGATATTCCAGATGCTCGCCGTCGTCCGCGGTCATTTTAATCAGGTCGGAAGCAACATAGTCGATCGTGCCGTTTTTCTCCGCCACAACACACACGCCGGAGTCCACGGCCGCCTTTCTCTCGATACCGGTGCCCACCACAGGCGCCTCGGTAAACAGAAGCGGCACTGCCTGACGCTGCATGTTGGAACCCATCAGGGCACGGTTCGCGTCGTCGTTCTGTAAGAAGGGAATCAATGCGGTAGCCACGGAGAATACCATCCTGGGAGATACATCCATGTAATCAAACATGGCCTTGGGATACTCCTGGGTCTCCTCACGGTAACGGCCGGAAACGCTGTTTCTGACGAAATGCCCCTCCTCGTCCAGTGCTTCGTTTGCCTGGGCGACATGGTAATTATCTTCCTCATCGGCGGTCATATAAACGACCTCTTCGGTGACTCTGGGATTCTTCGGATCGCTCTTGTCAATCTTACGATAGGGTGCCTCAATAAAGCCATACTCGTTGATCCGCGCGTAACTGGCGAGGGAGTTAATCAGGCCGATGTTGGGACCTTCAGGAGTCTCAATGGGGCACATTCTGCCGTAATGGGAGTAGTGTACGTCACGCACCTCAAATCCCGCGCGGTCACGGGAAAGTCCGCCGGGACCCAGGGCGGAAAGACGTCTCTTGTGGGTCAGCTCGCCAAGCGGGTTATTCTGATCCATGAACTGGGACAGCTGGGAGGAACCAAAGAATTCCTTCACAGCGGCGGTCACCGGTTTGATATTGATCAGAGACTGGGGCGTCACCTCAGCCGCGTCGTGAGTGGTCATTCTCTCACGGACCACTCTCTCCATGCGGGAGAGGCCGATGCGGTACTGGTTCTGCAAAAGCTCGCCGACCGCACGAATACGACGGTTGCCCAGATGGTCAATATCGTCGTCGTTGCCCACACCGTACTCCAGGTGCATATTATAATTGATGGAAGCAAAAATATCTTCCTTGGTCACATGCTTCGGCACCAGCTCGCTGGCGTTTCTCATGATTGCCTCAGCCAAAGCCTCCTCGTCATCACCGTTCTCCTCGAGAATCTGGGACAGAAGCGGATAATAAACCTTTTCCTTGATGCCGAGCGCCTTCGCGTCGCAGTCCACCCACGCGTTGAGGTCCACCATCATGTTGGAAAGGACCTTGACATTTCTCTCCTCAGTCTGCACATAGACATAGGGAACCGCCGCGTTCTGCAGCTTATCCGCCAGCTCTCTGGTGACGGTCGTGCCGGCGGCCGCCAGCACCTCACCGGTCGTGGGATCCGCCACATCTTCGCTTAAAACATGGCCGGTCAGCCTGTTGCGGAAGGACAGCTTCTTATTATATTTATACCGTCCCACCTTGGCCAGATCATAGCGCTTGGGGTCAAAGAACATGTTAGTGATCAGTCCCTCGGCGCCCTCCACAGTCAGCGGCTCGCCGGGACGAATCTTTTTGTATAATTCCAGTAAGCCTTCCTGATAATTGGTGGCAGAATCCTTGCCAAAGCTGGCGAGAATCTTGGGCTCATCGCCGAAAATGTCCAGAATTTCCTCATTACTGCCCACGCCGAGCGCACGGATCAGCACCGTGATCGGCACCTTCCTCGTCCTGTCCACACGCACGTAAAAAACATCGTTGGAATCCGTCTCGTACTCCAGCCACGCGCCGCGGTTCGGAATCACCTGGCAGGAATAGAGGGTCTTGCCCAGCTTGTCATGGCCGATTGTATAATAAATGCCCGGGGAACGAACCAGCTGGCTGACGATAACACGTTCCGCGCCATTGATGACGAAGGTACCTGTCTTCGTCATCAGAGGCATGTCTCCCATAAAGATCTCGTGCTCCGCGAATCCGGCCTCCGGCTTCGCGTTGTTGTGCAGACGCACTTTAACCTTCAGGGGAGCCGCATAGGTAGCGTCTCTTTCCTTACACTCCTCGATCGTGTATTTCTTCTCAGATTCGCACAATTCATAGTCAACAAACTCAAGACTCAGAGAATCATCGTAATTGGTAATGGGGGAGATATCGTCAAATACCTCCTTTAAGCCCTCCTTCAGGAACCAATTATAGGAATCCTTCTGTACTTCGATCAGGTCAGGCATTTCCAAAACTTCTTTTTGTCTTGAATAACTCATACGCATGTTCTTGCCGGTTGCAAGCGGACGTATTCTGTTTTTTTCCATTGACAATCACCCCGTTCTTTCTGTTCGACTGCCCTTTTTTGTCCAAAAGGGCAGACTTGTCAAGCATAAAATTCCAATATAGCTTATCAAGTTTACTACAACGTCTTAAGCAAGTCAAGCAGAAATTTATCTTTTTTTTGGGTATAAAAATAGCCGGGCAGCATGTCTGCTGCCCGGCCTTCGTTTTCCTTATGGATTCTCTTATTTAATGGTAACGGTTGCGCCGACTTCCTCAAGCTTCTTCTTGATTTCCTCAGCCTCTTCCTTGCTGACGCCCTCTTTTACCATCTTCGGTGCGCCCTCAACCAGGTCCTTCGCTTCCTTTAAGCCAAGGCCGGTGATGCCGCGGATCTCCTTGATAACGTTGATCTTCTTGTCGCCGATCACGGTCAGCTCTACGTCAAACTCGGTCTTCTCCTCAACCTCTTCCGCAGGACCTGCAGCAGCAACCACAACGCCCGCAGCAGCGGATACGCCAAACTCGGCTTCGCAAGCCTGTACTAACTCATTTAACTCCAATACGGTCATCTCTTTGATCGCATCGATTAATTCCTGTGCTGTTAATTTAGCCATTTTATTTTCCTCCAATAAATATTTTGATCATGCTACGGTAAATGTAAACCCGTAATTACAGCTGCGTCTTACTCCGCTGAAGCTTCTGCTGCAGGTGCGTCTTTTTTCTCCGCGATCTGCTTTAAGACGCGCGCAAAATTTGCCATCGGGGACTGCATGGAACCAAGCAGTCTGGAAAGCAGTACGTCTCTGGACGGAATAGCCGCGATGGCTTCCATGCCCTTTGCGTCGTAAACCTTGCCCTCCACAACACCCGCTTTAATCTCGAAGTTTGTCAGCTTGTTGGCTTTGACAAAGTCCGTGATGACTCTTGCCGGAGCGGTTGCGTCTGTGGTAGATACCGCGATCGCGCTCGGTCCGTTTAAATACGGAGCAAGCTGCTCGAAATCGGTGCCTTTGAACGCGAAATTCATCAGCGTGTTCTTGTATACCTTGTAGCTGACGTTCTCCTCACGCAGCTTTTTGCGCAGCAGAGTATCCTGCTCAACGGTAAGTCCAAGATAGTCAACCAGTACAACGCTCTGCGCATCCTTAACGGTCTCAGAGATCTCCGCGACGATCGGCTGTTTCAGTTCAACTTTCGCCATTTGATTACCTCCTTGTAGAATATGCCGAAAGAGATTTGATACAGAAATAAAAAATCTCCCTTGAAGACAGGGAGAGACTGATTTTCCATACTCTTTCCTCGGCAGGCGGTCTGTACGCTTACGCCGCAAAGCGGCACCTGCTGTCTTCGGCTGTTTTGGTGACGGCGGTATGCCGTCGATATAAGGACTGTCAATGCAATATGCCTGTCAGTCCGGGAAATATCTTACCACGGGGGCTGGCACAAAGTCAACCCCCGAAAGATATTTCATACAATTTTTCTGAAGTGATTCTTTATGAATACTTCACGGTGCTGATCTTCACACCGGGGCCCATGGTGGAGCTTACAGTGATGCTCTTTAAATACTGACCCTTCAGCGCGCTCGGTCTGGCCTTGGCGATGGCGTCCATCAGAACATTATAGTTCTCCATGAGAGCTTCCTCGGAGAAGGACACCTTGCCGATCGGGCAGTGGATGATGTTGGTCTTATCCAGTCTGTACTCGATTTTACCGGCTTTCAGTTCCTTAACAGCCTGGGTCACGTTCATGGTCACGGTACCCGCCTTCGGGTTCGGCATCAGGCCCTTGGGTCCTAAAATCTTACCAAGACGTCCAACCACGCCCATCATGTCCGGGGTTGCCACTACCTTATCGAACTCAAGCCAGCCCTCATGCTGGATCTTCGGGATCAGCTCATCGCCGCCCACGAAGTCGGCGCCTGCCGCCTGTGCTTCCGCTGCCTTATCGCCCTTTGCGAACACCAGAACCCGGATGCTCTTACCGGTTCCGTTGGGCAGCACCACCGCGCCGCGAACCTGCTGCTCTGCGTGACGTCCGTCGCAGCCGGTTCTTAAATGAATTTCCACTGTCTCGTCAAACTTTGCGGGTGCAGTCTTTTTCACCAGCGCAATCGCCTCAGCGGGCTCATAAACGGCTGCTCTGTCAATCTGTTTCGCAGCCTCTGCATATTTCTTGCCGTGTTTCATTCTCTACCTCCTATGGTTCAAACGACAGTTTCTGTCTCCCATTTTCTTATTTTCAGTCTTTTACTTCGATACCCATGCTGCGGGCGGTTCCTGCGATCATGCTCATGGCCGCTTCAACGCTGGCCGCGTTCAGATCAGGCATCTTCATCTCCGCGATCTCCCTGAGCTTGTCTTTGGAAATGGTCGCCACCTTGTCCTTATTCGGCTTGCCGGAACCGGACTTGATGTTGCATGCCTTCTTTAATAAAACTGCAGCGGGCGGAGTCTTCGTAATGAAACTGAAGCTTCTGTCTGCATAAACCGTAATCACAACCGGGATAACCACGTCACCCTTATCGGCTGTGCGGGCGTTGAACTGCTTGGTGAATTCAACGATATTCACACCGTGCTGACCCAAAGCCGGGCCTACCGGCGGTGCTGGCGTTGCCTTGCCAGCAGGAATCTGTAATTTGATATAGCCTGTTACTTTCTTTGCCATAGCGGCACCTCCTGTTTAATGTGGTTTTTGGCGCAGGGCGGCAGGCCCTGCTCCCACAGTCCCTTAAAACGGGACTACTGCTGCTTTATCTTATCATCCACGCCTGTAAGCGCAGATGTAAAACAAACAAATAGAATACTTTAATCCAATTTTTTGACATCCGCCAGATTCACATCCACGGGCGTCTCTCTGCCGAACATATCCACCGTGATGGTGACAGTCTGTTTGGCAATATCCACCTTACGGGCCACACTGACCACATCCTTCCAGACGCCCGCAATAACGACCACACTGTCGCCCTCCGCGAAATCCACGGAGACCTTTTTCTCCGCTTCTCCCGCAATGCCCAGCGCGCGCATCTCGGCCTCAGTCAGCGGCACCGGCTTGCTTCCCGGTCCGACAAAGCCCGTCACGCCTCTGGTGTTGCGGATCACAAACCAGGTATCATCGTTCATCACCATTCTGACCAGAACATAGCCCGGAAACATCTTGCGCTCCACATGCTTGGTGACGCCGTCCCGGATTTCCTCCGCCTGCTCCATGGGGATCATGACCTCGCAGATCTCATCACTTAAATTGCGGTTGGCGATGGTGCTCTCAATGCCGTCTTTTACTTTATTCTCATAGCCGGAATAGGTGTGAACAACATACCATTTTGCTTCTGATTCTGCCATATTGCTCCCCCTGTTCAGCCTATAATGAAACTGATGCCGTACTGGATAATCATATCCAGAACCGCAATAATGACACCTACTGCTACGGAGATGCTGATTACTGCAGCGGACTGCTTCACCACGGTAGTTCTGTCCGGCCAGGTGATCTTTTTGAATTCTGCCTTTACGCCCTTAAAGAAGCTGTTTTTCTGCTTTTTTTCAGGCTTTTTTTCTTTTTTCTCAGAATCCTTGCCCGCTTTCTTTTCCACCTTCTCGCTCATGCTAAAACCTCCGGAAATGCTTTATTTGGTTTCCTTGTGAACGGTATGTCTTTTGCAGAATCTGCAGTATTTTTTGATTTCCATTCTGTCCGGATGGGTTTTCTTGTCCTTGGTAGTGTTGTAGTTGCGCTGCTTGCACTCGGTGCAGGCCAGGGTAATTCTGGTTCTCATGGTGTTACCTCCGAATTATATTTATTTTTATCTACACTTCACAGCCGCTTTCTCCGCATGCGCAAAAGCGTCCAGCAAGCTGTCGTTCTACGTTTCACTCCGGTCGGTGCAGAACAGACGTCCCCCGGACGTCTTGCACCGCGGTAAAATACACCGCTCACCTTTTTGCTTATGTGGAGGAAGTGACTGATTCTCAGTCAGCCTGAAAGACATAACCAGTCCCTTACAAGCAAAAAAACGCTTGACGGCCCTGGTTATGTCTTCCAGACCGGCTGTGAATCGTAACTTTTAGAGTACAAAAAAAAGAGCTCCAATCTCTTCATTGACAAATCTAGCACAATCAGTCCGGGTTGTCAATAGCCTTTTTTCGCCGATCATGTGATTTTGCCTGCGTAAATCAGATTTTCTTCACGACTTTCGACACAATTAAAAACAGGACTTGCGTATTCTGTTCCGGATTGATAAAATAACCTCAGTTTCTATCATCATTTTAATAACAGAGGAAAAATCATGAGACATGCACTGGTATTACAGACAGATTTCGGGACCTGCGACGGCGCGGTCAGCGCCATGTACGGGGTGGCTTTCGGAGTAGACCGGGAGCTGTATGTCCGCGACCTGACGCACGAGATTCCGCAGTACGACATCTGGGAGGCGTCCTACCGCCTGATCCAGACCGTCACCTACTGGCCGCAGGGCACGGTTTTTGTCAGCGTCGTGGACCCGGGCGTGGGGAGCGAGCGCAAAAGCATCGTGGCCAGAACCGTAAGCGGTCACTATATCGTCACACCTGACAACGGCACGCTGACGCATGTCAAAAAACTGATCGGCATTGACGAAGCCCGGATCATCGATGAGAGCGTCAACCGTCTGCCAAACTCCGGGGAAAGCTACACCTTCCACGGCCGCGATATCTACGCCTACTGCGGCGCCAGACTGGCCGCAGGCATCATCGACTTTGCCGGAGTCGGCCCCACCATGCCGCCCGAAGAGATCGTGGAACTGCCCACCGTCCCGCCGGTTCTGGAGCACGATAAGGTAAGCGGCATCATCGACGTGCTGGACGTGCGCTTCGGAAGCCTGTGGACCAACATCCCCAGGGAAACCTTCCTGCACCTGGATGTAAAGCACGGCGACCGGGTGGAGATTGCCATTTCCAACCAGACCCGCACCGTTTACAAATATATCATGACCTATGCGAAAAGCTTTGCCGACGTGTGCATCGGCGAGCCGTTACTGTATGTCAACAGTCTGGACTGCATGGCGGTGGCCATCAATCAGGGCAGCTTTTCCAGAGCGTATAATGTAGGAACAGGCACGAACTGGAAGATCGTGATCCGCAAGGCGCCGAAGATTATTTATGAATAAGCAAAGAGCAGAACATTCTCCCGGCAGAAGCGATACGACCCGCAGTTTTCTTTTTGGAAAGCTGCGGGTCAGTTGTATTTTATCTCAGGAAGTGCCTATACCGTAAGCGTTTTCCGGCACGGTCAGTCAGAATTTCTTTATTTCTTTGCCCCGTAAAAATAAGCGTTATAGCTTACAGATCTTCCGGTCATACGTCATAATCCCGTTGACCTCCTCCTCCACATCACTGACCTGCGTATAAACCGCTGCGGAAAGCCCCTGCAGCACCAGCACCTCGATTTCAGTCCACAGTCCCGTAACCGCGGTTCTGTAATCTTCCAGCGTATCGTATTTACGGTAGCCGTAGATACGGTCTGTAAAGCTGTGACCGTCCACATGATGGGCGAAGCCGCCGTACTCCGAGAGCACCCAGGCCCGGCCCCGCTTATCCCTGCGCGGCTCCAGCGCGTGAAAATAATTGTGCTCGCTTAAAAAATCCCCCGCGCCGCGGTCAAACCAGCCGCTCGCGGAAACAATCAGGCGGGAGGGGTCTTTGTCGCGGATAAAAGCAGTCGCCTTTTGGGAATCAAACTGACCCCAGCCCTCGTTAAAAGCGACCCAGACCGCGAGAGAGGTTACCGGTTTCAGTGCCTCGATCGTCTCGGCGGTCTCACGGTACCACTCCCGGCGGCCGTTTTTATTTTTGCGGTGGAAAAGGCCATGCATGGAGTCGGGAACCATAGTACCGATCTGCGGAAGGCCGGTGGGCAGATAGCAGACGAGCAGCATATTCATAGGCTCGCCGCCGCTCACCATATCCTGCCAGACGATCATGCCCTCCCGGTCACAGTGGTAATACCAGCGCTGGCACTCCACCTTGACGTGCTTGCGCAGCAGATTGTAACCGCAGTGCTTCATGGTGCGGATATCGTGCAGCAAAGCTTCATCGGACGGCGCGGTATAGAGGCCATCCGGCCAGTAGCCCTGGTCCAGCACACCGTTTAAAAAATATGGATGGTGATTTAAATAAAAACGTGGAATGCCCTTCGGGTCCTTCTCGATTGTAAAGCAGCGCATACCAAAGACGCTGCGCACCTCATCACAGAGACGTATTCCCCCCGGTGTGTGCGCTCTGCCGTGATAAGTTCCGTCAGCCTTCCCATCCGGCTCTGACATGCTTCCGCACTCTTCTTCCCTCTCCGGGACCTCCAGTCTCAGACTGTATTCATATAAATAAGGCTCCTCCGGCGTCCAAGGGCGCATGTTATCCACATGATAAATCAAAACGGCGCTGCTTTTTCCACAGGGCCAGGTATAAACAGTGGTTTTCTCCTCGCAGGATAACCGGATCCTCGTATTCTTTGTGACGCGCATGTCATTTAATGTGACAGAAATCTTTACCTGCTGCCGGTCGAAATCCGGCTCCGCATAAAGAGTGCGTATATAAATGGCAGGAACCCACTCCAGCCAGACACTCTGCCAGATGCCGCTCTGCGCCGTGTAAAACATGCCGCCGCGCTTCAGGGTCTGCTTGCCGCGGTTATGATAAGAAGTATCGGTTGCGTCCAGCACCGCCAGGGAAATGTGATTGCCCGGCGCGGGGACATGACTGTCCGCCGCAGAATCCGAAATCAGGTGATCCGTAATATCCACCGTAAACGGTGTGTACCCGCCGCTGTGGGTCAGGCCGTCCTCATACCACTTTCCCCGCTCCAGGCACGGGACTTTAACACCGTTCACATACACGCAGCAGGCAAAATCCACCGCCCCGAAATGCAGCAGCAGTCTGCCGCCTGCAGGCCCTTCCTTTAAAAAATTCTCCGGCAGCGTTTTATGATACCACAGTGTCTGCGTGGGCAGAAGCTGCCGCCCCACCTCGGAAAGCACACTTTCCGGGGAAAACGGCACCAGAATCTCCCCCTGCCAGTCATGACTTTCCGTATCCGTCTCAGGCAAAGTCGTTCCTTCCACAATGTCATAATCCCAGTAGCCGTTCAGGCTGCGGTAGCTCTCCCTCTGCAGGTAAGGTCTGGGATACTCTGTCAGCACACCTGCCGCCTTTTCCTCATGCGACATCTGTGTCAGCTTTTCACCCCACTCCGTGTAAAGCTGATAAGTCTGATCCTTGGCGTGGTGTTTGCTGATGCTTCTTTTCATGTCCGCCAGTCTGTTTTCCATTTGCGTTTCCTCCCGGCGAATGTCCGCCCTCATCACAACGCTTTATCATACAGGCATCTGCAGCCTGTCAACAGTCCTTTTTTCCTTAAATCTGATACCACTTTCCAAACGAATTTCTTTTTTTCCGGCACTCTCTTTCCGCTTACATTTCATCAGATTCCGGCCGGAATGTCCGCGCAGACGCCACCGCCTGCTTCCAGCCCCGGTATTTCCTCTCTCTGACCGCTTCATCCATCGTCGGCTCAAAAACCCGCTCTACCTGATTGCTGGCAGTCACTTCCTCTTTATCTTTCCAGAAGCCCACCGCCAGGCCCGCCATGTAGGCCGCGCCAAGCGCCGTAGTTTCGCTGATGCGGGGCCGGATGACCGGCACGTTTAAAATATCGCTCTGGAACTGCATAAGCAGGTTATTGCGCACCGCGCCGCCGTCTACCTTCAAAGCCGTCATGGCAATGCCGCTGTCCTTCTCCATGGCCTCCACGATGTCCCTGGTCTGGTAAGCTAATGACTCTAACGTCGCCCGCACGAAATGCCCCCGCGTGATGCCCCGCGTCAGGCCGAAGACCGCGCCGCGGGCCTTATCATCCCAGTAGGGTGCGCCCAGACCCACAAAGGCCGGGACAATATACATACCTTCGCTGTCCGCCACCAGATTGGCCACAGTCTCACTGTCCGCCGCCGTGCGGATCATCTCCAGGCCGTCGCGCAGCCACTGTACCGCGCTGCCTGCCACGAAAATACTGCCCTCCAGGGCGTACTCCACCCTGCCGTCGATGCCCCAGGCCAGGGTCGTGATCATACCATACTGAGAATGCGTCGGAACGGTACCGGTATTCATCAAAAGAAAGCAGCCGGTGCCGTATGTATTTTTACCCATGCCGGGATTAAAACAGCCCTGGCCAAAAAGCGCCGCCTGCTGGTCGCCCGCCACACCCGCCACAGGCACCTCCAGTCCAAAGAAGTGGTGCGGCGCAGTAAGCCCAAAAATTCCGCTGGAGGGTCTGACCTCAGGCAGCATTTCCCGGGGCACGTCCAGCATATCAAGCAGCTCCTCATCCCAGCACAGGTCGTAAATATTGTACAGCAGCGTGCGCGAAGCGTTGGAATAATCCGTAGCATGCACCCGTCCGCCAGTCAGCTTCCAGATCAGCCAGGTATCCACAGTGCCGAACAAAAGCCTTCCCTGCTTCGCCTTCTTACGGCTGCCCGGCACATGATCCAGAATCCACTTCACCTTGGTTCCGCTGAAATACGGATCGATCAGCAATCCGGTCTTCGACCGGATCATCTCCTCTTGTCCGTCCGCCCGCAGCTGATCGCAGATATCCGCGGTCTGCCTGGACTGCCAGACGATCGCATGATACACAGGCGCTCCGGTCTCTTTGTCCCAGACCACAGCCGTCTCCCGCTGATTGGCAATGCCGATGGCAGCTACATCGCGCGGCTCGATCCCCGCCTTCCTCACAGCGTCCATCATCACATACAGCACCGTCAGCCAGATCTCATTGGCGTCCTGCTCCACCCAGCCCGGATTGGGAAAAAACTGGGTGAATTCCTTCTGTGACACCGCCACAATATTCGATTCATGGTCAAAAATGATCGCCCGGGAGCTGGTGGTTCCCTGGTCGATGGCTAAAATGTATTTTTTCATAGGTGGTTCCTTTCTGCCAGCTTCCTGTTCAGCTTCCTGAAAACATGCTCCACCATCCACGGCTCGTCCGGCACTCTCAGCGCATCCTCAATGGGAAACCAGGCCACGCCACTGTTTTCATCCGCTTTCACAGTCAGCAGATCGTCCTCCGATGCCTCCAGCAGATAGGTCAGATTAAGATGAATGTGGGAGGAAACATAAGTGCCGCGCTTGATATGACCGTCGACGGTCAGCGACTCCAGAGAAAAGATTTCCTCCGACACAGGCTTTACATGGCTTACGCCGCTCTCCTCCTGCACTTCTCTGAGCGCTACATGTAAAAGATCCGTCTCTCCGTCCGCATGGCCGCCAAGCCAGGTCCAGGACCGGTAAATATTATGATAAGCCAGTAGAATCTTCGTACGTGCGGGGTTGACCACCCAGCCGGAGGCGGAGAAATGCACCAGCTTATTGTCTCTGGTGAAGAGATTTTGCTCTGTGGCAAGGCAGGCGAGCATCAGCTCACGGTCGCGGGCTTCCTCCTCGTTGAACGGGACATAATCCTCGATCTGTTTTATGAATTTGGCGTAATGATCCATATTTCACTTGTTCTCCCTGCTCATGCGCGGAAATTCAACGGATGATATCTCCTGCCGGATTCCCGTCTGCGCCCGATATGCCTGATTCTGAAAGCAAGCATTGTCTTTCACTGATTTCAGAAAAAATATTCTCTGGAAAATGTTCCCTGAAAAAAAATATATATTCAGCAGCAGTACCGCTCAGCCTACCGCAAAAACATCCTCGTCAACGCCATATACACCTTCTTATAAGGCTGATACCGCATCGGCATATCAATCCAGGTATATTTTTTCAGAATGCTCTTCTCATGGCTGAAGGTCTCGAAGCTCTTGCGGCCATGGTAGGAGCCCATACCGCTGCCACCCACGCCGCCGAAGCCCATCTCGGAGGTCGCCAGGTGAAGCACTGTATCATTGATACAGCCGCCGCCAAAGGAAACGTATTTGACAAAGCGCTTCGCGACGGACTTTTTGCCGGTGAAAATATAAAGGGCCAGGGGCTTCTCCCGCTCTTTGATAAAATGCTCTGCCTCCCGGATATCGTGATAAGTCAGGATCGGCATGATCGGGCCGAAGATCTCCTCCTGCATGACCGCGTCGTCAGGCGTCACATCCACCATCACCGTGGGCGCGATACGCAGGGCTTCAGGATCGGAATTGCCGCCGCAGATAACCTTGTCAGAGCTTGCCGCAATCAGGCCGGTCAGACGGTCGAAATGCTTCTGATTGATAATCTTGCCGTAATCCGGGTTTAAGAGCGGGTCTGTGCCGAACTGCTTGCGGATCTGTAAACGGACCAGGGCGACAAATTCATCCTTCACCTTCTCGTCCACCAGCACATAGTCCGGCGCCACGCAGGTCTGGCCGCAGTTTAAATATTTGCCGAAGACCAGGCGCTTCGCGGCAAGCTTTAAATTCGCGGAGCTGTCGATGATACAGGGGCTCTTGCCACCCAGCTCAAGCGTCACCGGCGTTAAGTGCGCCGCCGCCTTCTCCATCACAAGCTTCCCCACTGTGACCCCGCCGGTGAAGAAAATATAGTCGAAATTCTGATTTAAGAGCTCCGTGTTCTCGGCGCGGCCGCCCTCCACCACCGCCACATATTTCTCCGGATAGATTTCCGAAATAATCTGTTTAATCACAGCGGAAGTCGCCGGGGAATAGGCAGAGGGCTTGAGCACGCAGCAGTTGCCCGCCGCGATGGCGCCGACCATAGGCTCTAAGCAGAGCATGAAGGGATAATTCCACGGGGACATGATCAGGACGCAGCCGTAGGGTTCCTGAACGGTGAAGCTTTTCGCGTGGAAATTGGCCAGGCCGGTAGGCTTTGTCTGATTTCTGCTCCACTTTCTGACATGACTGAGCTGATAGGAAAGCTCGCTTAAGGTCATGCCGGTCTCGCACATATAGGTCTCCGCGGCGGACTTGCCCAGGTCCTTTTTTAACGCCTCATTGATCTCATCCTCATGGGCGAGGATTGCCTTTTTTAACCGTTTCAATGCGGCGATGCGGAAATTGACGTCCAACGTTTTGCCGGTGTCAAAAAACGCTTTCTGTTTTGCTACGATTTTACTGATGTCCATAATGCATTTCGCCTCCCACGAATATAGTCATTCCCCTCTGCTTATTTTACCGTTTATCTTCTCCAATATATTTCAGCCGCATGCTCGCTGCCTGATCGTTTTCTGAAGGTTCTCACGTTCTGATATTCCCTGCAACGTAGTACATCTTCTCCAGCTCCTTCGCGCTCATCTCTCTCGGCACCGGATAGAGCGGGTTGCTCTCCTTCGCCGCGTTTTTTGCCATCTTCGGGATGTCCGCTTTGCGGATGCCCTCGATATGGCGCGGAATGTTCATGGAGTCGTTCATTTCCCGCACCCAGTCGATGAATTTCTGCGACGCCAGAATGTCGGAATCCTTCTTTCCGGCAATCCCGCACTTTCTGGAGAGCCTCCCCAGCCGTTTTGCACAGCTTTCCCCGTATTCCTCCAGAAAATACGGTAAAATCACAGCGTTCGCCAGACCGTGCGGTACTCCGTACTCACCGCCCAGGGAATGCGCCACACCGTGAACATAGCCCACATAGGACTGCGTGAACGCAATGCCGGCGCAGTAAGCCGCCCGCAGCATATTGGTCCTGGCCTCCACATCCTGTCCGTCGTCGTAAGCGCGTTTCAGATAAGTGTGAATCAACTGCACCGCCTCCACCGCCATCGCCCGCGTATGCCGGGTCGTGCTCCTGCCGATATAGGCCTCGACCGCGTGCGTCAGGGCATCCATCCCCGTCGTGGCGGTAATGCTCTGCGGCAGCCCCAGCGTCACATGATAGTCCAGCACCGCATACCGCGGAATCAGCGAAAAATCATTGATCGGATATTTGTGGTGCGTACGCTCGTCCACCACCACAGCCGCCAGCGTCGTCTCACTCCCCGTCCCGGCCGTGGTCGGCACCGCAATAAGCGGCGGCAGCTTTTTCATCACCTTCAGCAGGCCCTTCATCTGATTGACTGACTGGCGCGGCTTCACGATCCGTGCGCCCGCTGCCTTGGCGCAGTCCATCGAGGAGCCGCCGCCGAAACCGATGATGGCCTGGCAATGATAGTCCAGGTACCGTTTTCTGGCCGCCTCCACATTCGCGATCGTGGGATTGGGCACCGTCTCATCATATACCGTGTAAAAAATATCCTGCTCCTTCAGAGCGGCCTTCAGCCCATCTAAAAGCCCCAGCGAGCTGATCCCCTTATCCGTGACGATCAGCACACGATTAAGCTCCTGTTCCTTTAACATACGGGCAATTTCCGGCATGCCGTTTAAAATCTCCGGCTCCCGGTAGGGCAGAAACGGCAGCGCCACGCGAAAACAAAACTGAAAGGTTCTGCAATATGCTTTTCTCAATATATTCATGTTCTTCCTCCGGACAGGCTGATTTTCCTGTGAATAAGCTTATCATACCCCGGTTTGGACGCGATTGCAAGGACAGACTTGCTTCTTGTAAAAAATGCATAGTGCCTGGCCAATGAAAGCCACTTCTGCCTTTGTGACTGTTTTACTTCCGGTTTGTACGGTTATACTTCTGATTTTGTGAATGCGCTGCTTCCTGCTCCGCGATTGCTCTTCATTACATGATGAAATATGATAATCTATCTTGTATACTAGTTGACATTTTGCTTCCATCATGCTAAACTATCCACGTAAAAACCCAAAACACACCGAACAGAATGTACTTTTCCAGTTTACACATTCAGAAGAATTACATTCAAACAATAAAACCCACACGAAGGAGGATTCCCCATGAAAATGACATTCCGCTGGTACGGCTCCAAAAGCGACAGCGTCACCTTAAGCCAGATCAAACAAATCCCAGGCATGAGCGGGCTGATGGGCTTTCTTGACTATAAGGCGGCCGGAGAGGTCTGGACCGAGGAAGAGATCAAGGCCTACATCGACGAGGTGCATGAAGCCAGTCTCGAATGCGAGGTCATCGAGTCTGTTAACGTCCACGAGGACATCAAACTGGGCCTGGCCACAAGAGATCAGTACATTGAAAATTACCGCATCACAATCCGCAACCTGGCCAAATATGGCGTCAAGGTGATCGTCTACAATTTCATGCCGGTCTTTGACTGGCTGCGCACTGACCTGGCGCGTGAAATTCCAGAGGACGGTTCCAACAGCCTGTATTTCGACGAGGCGGAGTTAGGCGACATGGGACCGCTCGATATCGTGCGCAACACGATTGACAACTGCAACGGTTTCTCCCTGCCTGGCTGGGAGCCGGAGCGTCTTTCAGAACTGGAAAAGACGCTGAAACTTTACGAATCCGTCACACCCGATGACCTGCGGGCCAATTATCAGTATTTCCTGGAGGGCATCATTCCGACCTGCGAGGAATGCGGCGTGGTGATGGCCTGCCACCCGGATGACCCGGCCTGGCCAATTTTTAACCTGCCGCGCATCGCCCACAGCCAGGAGGATTTTGACAAAATTATCAGGCTGTACGACTCCCCCTGCAACACCGTCTGCCTCTGCACCGGCTCTCTGGGCTCCAATCCGGACAATGACATTCCCGCCATCATCCGCCATTTCGGTAAGATGAACCGCATCGGCTGCCTGCATGTACGCAACATCAAATATCTGGGACATCACAAATTCCGCGAGGCAGCACACTTGTCGAGCACCGGCGATCTGGATTTATTTGAAATCATGAAAGCGGTCTACGAGACCTGCCCTGACACTTATATCCGCCCGGATCACGGACGCATGATCTGGGGCGAGGTGGGAAGACCTGGGTACGGGCTGTACGACAGGGCGCTGGGCGCGACGTATCTGAACGGACTGTGGGAAGCGATCTGTAAAATGTCAGAATAGCCGGAAAAGGCAGATTGGAGAATGAAATGTTACATTTAAATTATAAGGGAATCCAAAACCGCACCGCCTGGGAAACCGCCGGCATCACCCTGCCGGACTATGACTGGTCGAACATGTGCGCCGCCACGAAGGAAGCCCCGACCTGGGTGCATTTCGGCGCGGGCAACATCTTCCGCGGCTTCATCGCGGGTCTTGAGCAGTCCCTCTTAAACCAGGGACTGGTAGAAACCGGTATCGTCGCGGCGGACACCTTTGACTATGAAATTATTGATAAAATCTACGATCCGTTCGATAACATGACCCTGATGGTCAGCCTGCTTAAGGACGGAACATTGAAAAAAGAAGTGATTGCCTCCATTGCCAAAGGCTATCGCGCCGGAGCCGCTTACCCAGAAGACCTGATGGCTCTCAAAGAAATTTTCCGCAATCCATCCCTGCAGATGGTCAGCTTTACCATCACGGAAAAGGGCTATGCCCTCACCAATATCAAAGGAGAATTCTTCCCCTTTGTGGAAGCGGATTTTATAAACGGACCGGCAAAGTGCTCTCACGCCATGTCGCTTCTGACCGCCCTTTTGCTGGAGCGGTACAACGCCGGCGGTAAGCCGCTCGCCTGCGTCAGCATGGATAACTGCTCCCACAATGGAGAGAAGCTGCGCACAAGCGTCATGACCGTGGTAGAGAAGTGGCTTAAAAACGGCCTGATTTCACAGGACTTCGCGGACTGGGTGCTCAATGAGGAGAATGTCTCCTTCCCCTGGTCCATGATTGATAAAATCACACCCCGCCCCGCCAGGGTAGTGGAAAATGCCCTGACCGAGGCAGGAATCGCCAACATGGCGCCGATCATTACATCTAAAAACACCTTCATCGCGCCCTTTGTCAATGCGGAAGAACCACAGTATCTTGTGATCGAAGACCGTTTTCCCAACGGCAGACCGCCACTTGAGAAAGCCGGCGTCTACATGACTGACCGCGATACCGTCAATAACACCGAGAAAATGAAGGTCACCACCTGCTTAAATCCGCTTCACACCGCCCTGGCCGTCTATGGCTGCCTGCTAGGGTATTCCACCATCGCGGAGGAAATGCACGATCCGCAGTTGAAGGCACTGGTGGAGGAAATCGGTTATACGGAAGGGCTGCCCGTCGTCGTGGACCCGAAAATCTTAAGCCCCGAAGCGTTCCTGAAGGAGGTTCTGGTAAAGCGCCTGCCCAACCCGTTCATGCCGGATACCCCGCAGCGCATCGCCACGGATACGAGCCAGAAGGTGGGCATCCGCTACGGCGAGACCATCAAAAGCTACGCTGCAAGACCTGACCTGGATCCGGCTGACCTGACCTGTATTCCGCTGGCAATTGCCGGATGGCTGCGGTACCTGCTGGCGGTGGATGATGAAGGGAACGCTTTCGAATGCAGCAGCGATCCTATGCTTGCCACGCTGCAGGAGCAGTTATCAGGCGTGAAATATGACGATCCGGCAAGCCTGGGCGGCAGCTTAAAGCCCATTCTCTCAAATTCTCTTCTCTTCGGCTTGGACTTAAACGCGGTCGGGCTGGGAGAAAAGATTGAAGGCATGGTAAAGGAAATGCTTACCGGTCCCGGGGCAGTGCGCAGAACATTAAAAAAACATCTGGGATGAAAAAACGGATACCTCAGGATTTCATTCCGTGAAAAATGCGATAACCGGGAAACGTAGATTTGACAATACTCGGGCAAGTCTGCTATAGTGGGACGATATGTAAACGGAAACCCAGTTTCTGACCAGGAGAACATACATGCAGATTTCAGAAAAACTCCCCCGCGAATCAGGCCGCGATTACGCCCTGCGCACCCTGAAAGCCAATATCATATCCTTAGAGCTTGCGCCTGGCAGCCGCATCAGCGAAAATGAGCTTGCCAGCGAGCTTGGCCTCTCCCGCACCCCGGTGCGGGAGGCCTTAATTGACCTTTCCAAGGTCAATATCGTGGAAATTCACCCGCAGAAAAAAAGCACGGTTTCCCTGATCGACTATGATCTGGTGGAGGAATCGCGCTTTTTAAGAAACGCCGTGGAACCGGAAGTGGTGGAGCTTGTCTGCGCAAAAGCATCCGAAAACGATATTTTGAAATTAAAAGAAAACTTAAAGCTCCAGAGCTTTTATCTGGAGAATTTCAACGCGGAGCGCCTCCTTGCCCTGGACAACGCTTTCCACGAAACTTTATTTGAGATCGCCGGGAAACAGCAGATTTATTCCCTGATCCAGAACATCTCCATTCACTTTGACCGGGTTCGCAGCCTCGCTCTTTTTTCCGTCAATGATTTAAAAATCGTGGAGGATCACGAAAAAATCGTGGAGGCCATCTTATCAAAAGACGCCTCCACAGCCCGTGAAATCATGAAATTACACCTGAATCGCTACAAGGTCGACGCGGCGCAGATCCGTGAAAAATATCCGCAGTATCTGAGATCTACCTGAACGGCTCCGCCTGCTGCCGCCTGACAAAAAACCGGCAGCCATCAGTTTCTGATCCGGCCAGCAGCCGCACCGCTGCCGGCCGCTTTTCTTTTAATCCGTCCGCAGCGCCGTCACCGGATCCTTCTTTGCAGCAGATGCGGAAGGAATGAGGCCGCCGATCAGCGTCAGCACCATACTCAAAATAACCAGGATCACCGCGTACCGCGGCATGAGCACAGCGCTGACGTCTGTAGTGCCCGCGAAACGATGGATCAGATAATTGATCGGCACCAGCAAAGCGTAGGAAATTCCGATGCCAATCGCCCCCGCGCAGAAGCCGACAATCAGCGTCTCCGCGTTGAAAATCTGCGAGATATTGTTTTTGGAGGCGCCGATGGCGCGCAGGATACCGATCTCTCTGGTACGCTCCAGCACGGAAATATAGGTGATAATGCCGATCATGATGGACGACACAATCAAAGACACCGACACAAAAGCGATCAGCACATAGGAAATCACATCAATGATTGTAGTCATGGAAGACATCAAAAGTCCCACCGTGTCTGAGTATGTAATAACCTTCTCCGATTTTCCCTCATCCTCCATCCTCTGATTATATGCGTCCAGAATATCTATCACCACATCCTTGCTCTTGAAATCCTTCGGATAAATATCAATTTCGGATGGATTATCAAAATCCAGGTAACCGAAAGCCTCCAGATTGCTGTCATAACTCGTGGAGGAAGATAACGAAGTCATTATTTCCGCCAGACTATCGCTGTCCAGATTAAATTCAAAAGCTTCCGACAGTACATCCGAGTTGATTTCAAACACGCTCTCCAGGCTGTCCGTCATGCCTTCCATCATTTCCGTCATGGCGCTTTCAAGACTGTCCGTGATTTCCTCCATGATTTCAGCCATCACGTCCGTCATAACCTCCGTCATAACCTCTGTGATCTCTTCTTCAACTGTCTCCATCAATTCTTCCATGATCTCAGTCATCTGTTCTTCGATGGTTTCCGAAATCACGTTCATCAGCTCCGTCATCATGTCGGTAATCGCCTCCTCAATGGCGGATGTCAGCTGATTCTCAAGCTCTGTAGTATCAATCATACTCACGAGACCGCTCATCAGAATCTGTGTGGCAGTATCACTGCTCAGATAATCCGTAAAGCCCAGACTGTTTTCTTCCAGATAAGAAGTGAAGTCTTCTGTCAACGCTGTAAGAAGCTGCGTAAGTGCGTCCGGATCGATGACAACATTCACAGTGCTCTCGCCCTCCTGCTCAGTATCGTCATTCCCGTCATTATTCTGCTCATCATTGTTTTCATCTGTGTCGGCCGATTCATCATCTGTCGTCTCCGTCGATGACAGGCGGGTGTAGGACGTTGCAGATGATACTGCTGCGCTTTCTGTTAAAGAACGGGTTTTTGAAGATGCTGCAGAGTATGACAGGTTCGTCAGAGAAACTGTGCTCTGAGACCCTTCTTCTCCCGCTTCACTGCCGCTGTCTTCCGTGCCGCCGCCTTCTGTATCGCCGTCTTCCGTATCGCCGCCTTCTGTATCGCTGCCTTCTGTATCGCTGCCTTCCGT
>JAJPXG010000136.1:23083-36090 GCA_021205565.1 Lachnospiraceae bacterium
TGCTGTTACGCATGCTGCCGTTGCTGAGGCCTCAGAGCCGCACCCTGTGGTCTCTCACCCTGCGCTCGCGCCGCCTTCTTCGCCGGCTTCTGTGCCGCCGCCTTCTGTGCCGCCGCCTGTAATCATGGACAGGATATCACTTCCATAGGATTCTACCCACTCCGCCAGGATATTCTGTGCTCTTTCTGATTCCATATATACCGTAAAAATATCCTCCAGACTGGAATATTTCTCCGACGTGAAATTCCAATAGCCTTCCATCAACGCCTCCATCAGCGCACTGATGCTTTCCTCGGAAGCGTTGATGGAAATACCGGAAAGGAGACTGCTCATATCCAGGCTGCTTAAATCCAGACTCATCTCCATATCGCTCAAATCCAGGCCGCTTAAATCCAGGCCGCTTAAATCCATCTCCAGATCTCCCAGATCCAGCTCAAATTCCAGATCAGACAAGTCAAGAGAATCCAGGTCAATCTCCAGAGAATCCAAATCCAGGGCATCTGTCAGACCGTCCGTATCAATCAAATCCGACAGATCCCCAAAATCAAACGCCTCCGTAAGAGCATCCTCATTGATCGAAAGAATGGAGCTTAAGTCAAAGTCACTGCTCTCCTCGCCGAATTCCTCTCCGGAAAGCACATTGACATCCGGATTTGCCATCTGCGCCTGCACAATCTCACTGGCTGCCGCTTCTTCCACAATATGATCCACTAAGGATGCGGGATAATTGATGCCGGAGGACAGGACCTCGCTGGATGCGTCTTCCAGGGGCTGCACAATGCCGACGATGGTCAGCTCTTCCCCGTTTGCAATCACTTCATTCATGTAAGAAGCGTCGTCGCTTTTATCCACCCAGAGACCATACTCACTGTCATAGGCATAGCAGTCTGCGCCGATGATCAGCTGAAATGTAAGTCCCAGAATTTCATCATAGCTGTATGTATCTTCAATGGAAGTGACAGAAACATCCTCTCCATCCTGATATCTTGCAATCAGATCCTCCAGATCACTGTAATCCTCCAGACCCACCATATACAGCATCAGATCGCTGACACTGCCGGAGGATGTAAGCACCAGGACGCACTCATTATAGGATTCCGGCCACCGCCCTGCTTTTACTTCATACTGAGTGATATAAAGCTCTTCATTTTCCGGCATCTGATAAAAAACATTCATGCCGGATACATAGGAAGTTATCATGCTCATATAGGAAGAGATGGAAGAGGATGCACTGACACTGCTTGTGGAAGACGCAAGTGTATTTGGATTGATCTGTCTGTACCCATCCCCGTCCGCAATGTAAATCTGCGGTTCAATGTCGTAAATATACTCAATTCCCTTTACATATTCCTCAATACCGCTCTCCCCGCTCTCCAGATATTCCTTCAGCGCCGCAATATCATTGCTGCTGATACCGGAAAACATGGCGGAAAGCACCTCTGTGACGGTAATCTCATCCTCGCTTTCCACCGTCAGAGAATCCACAATATTGTCCTGCGTACTCATGATGGATGTCAGGTCAAAGCCGCTGGAGGTAATCTGAACGGGATATTCGGACATCGTCTCCTCCTCAATGTTCTGAATATAATCATTGACGCCGGTGGAAATGGACAGAATCAAAGCAATACCGATAATGCCGATTGACCCGGCAAAAGCGGTCATAAAGGTTCTGGTTTTTTTAGTTGCGAGATTGTTTAAAGAAAGCGACAGAGATGTCAGAAAAGACATGGAGGAATGCCCCATGTTTTTGTGCTCCGGCTCGGCGAGGGCGGCTTCATCCACCACATAAGGGTCTGAATCGCTTTTCAGCTGCCCGTCCTGGATGCGGACGATTCTGGTGGCGTACTCCTCCGCCAGCTCCGGATTGTGTGTCACCATCACTACCAGGCGGTCCTTCGCCACCTCTTTTAAGAGCTCCATGACCTGAATACTGGTCTCGGTATCCAGTGCGCCGGTAGGCTCGTCAGCTAACAGAATATCCGGATTATTGACAAGCGCACGGGCGATGGCTACACGCTGCATCTGGCCGCCGGACATCTGGTTGGGCTTTTTGTGCATCTGGTCGCCCAGACCCACCTCCCTTAACGCCTCCTGGGCGCGGCGTCTTCTCTCCGCCTTGGAAATACCGGAAATCGTCAGAGCCAGTTCCACATTGGACAGGACGGACTGGTGCGGAATTAAATTATAACTTTGAAATACAAAGCCAATGGTATGGTTGCGATAGGAATCCCAGTCGCGGTCTGTATACTTTTTGGTGGAAATCCCGTTGATAATCAGATCGCCGCTGTCATAGCGATCCAGGCCGCCGATAATATTGAGCAGGGTGCTCTTGCCGGAACCGCTGGGTCCTAAAATCGCCACGAACTCGTTGTCGCGCAGGTTTAAGCTGACGTCATTTAAGGCAGTCTGTACCAGATCGCCGGTTTTATATTGTTTGCAAATGTTATGTAATTGAAGCATGGCTGTCCTTTCAGATCATTCTGTCTCATAAAATGGCACTTTTCCTGAGTCATCTTAACACAAAAAAACCGTAAAGACAGCCTCTTTTGAAAATTTAATAGTTGCGTCAGGTTTTATTTAGAATCCGACATTTTTTTGACAGATGTTCCCTTTCTCACAGCTGCGGTTTCTTTTCTCCATTCTGCAGCCGTTTTAATCCGGACTTCCGCATTTTTCTTAAGGCCATGCCAGGCCGCCATATCAGTCTGTGCCGAACAGCCAGTCCGTCAATGAGGACGTGCTGCTGCCGAGATTTTCCAGTGCCTCAACCGCGTTATTCAGGTTCTCGATTGCCTTGGAAAGCTCCTCCGTGTCAAGGCCTGCAATCGCCTCATTGAGGGCCTCCACATCCAGGGAATTGACAGTCTCAGAAAGCTTCTCCCAGTCAATGTCAGCCTGGGCAAGCTCATCGGAAACGGTCTTAAGATTTGCGATCATTTCATTCAGCGTATCCGTATCCAGGTCTGCCATCTGCTCCGTCAGCGGTTCCATCGCGGTCTTCACAGTCTGCTGAAAATAAAGGACAAGGCCCGCCATACAGAGCGTCAGGAGAATGGAGACGATGGTGATGATGCGGGTGAGGCGAAGTTCTCTGCGCAGTTTTTCAATCATTTCTGTTGTGTCGTTGTTCATAGTGCTCCTTTCAACGATAAAATGCCTCGGCATACCGCACGGTGTCCATAGCATCCTTCGCGTAATAATCCGCATGGATCATATCGGCATATTCCTGGGTGAGGACAGCGCCGCCCACGACAGTCTTCACCTCGGGAAGCGCTTCGTGCAGCTTAAGGATGGTTTCCTCCATGGAAGGAACGGTGGTTGTCATCAAAGCGCTCAGACCCACAAGCTTGCAGCCGGTCTCACGGGCCTTGTCCACCACGGTCTCGGGCGGGACGTCGCGGCCCAGGTCATAGACCAGGAAGCCGTAGCTTTCCAGCATGACCTTCACGATATTTTTGCCGATGTCGTGGATATCGCCCTGGACGGTAGCAAGAATCACCGGTCTGACACTCCCGTCATTTTCCGCAGCGGGCGGCATGGCGGCTTTTACAATCTCAAAAGAAGCCGTGGCTGCCTCCGCGCTCATTAAAAGCTGCGGCAGGTACATTTTTTTCTGTTCAAAAGCCAGGCCGACGACATTCAGCGCCGGAATGACATGGTCATTGATAACGGACAGAGGCTCAACCTGCGAAACCAGAACCCTCGCCTCGGCCTGTGCCCGCTCCTTTAAGCCCATGCGGATGCCGGACTGGAGGGGACTTTCCGCGGCCGGATTCCCGGCGTCAGCGCGCGTTCTTCCCGTTCCGGAGGATGATTTATCGCCTGCAGTGTTACCTGTACCACCACCTGCATACCCAGGCGCCGCAGACGATTTATCGCCAGTACCTCCAAGTCCGTTTCCGCCCGCAGCCGCGGCAGTTGAACTGCCCGTCTGCCCTGCCCCTGTGCTCACCGGATGCGCCGAGGCGTAGCCAATATAATCCGTGCAGTTTGCGTCGATGGCCTTAAGCGCCCGGAACGCGTAATACACATCCATCATCGGCCCGGAGAACGGGTTCATGATCGCGCAGTCTAACCCCGCCTCCAGTGCCATGGCAAAAAAGGTCGAGTTGATGCGGTCCCTCGTCGGCAGACCGAAGGAAATATTGGACACACCGAGACTGGTGCCAAATCCATGCTCCTTCAACAGGCGGATGGCGTCAAGCGTCACCCCGGCGCTCTTCGCATCCGAAGAGATCGTCATGGCAAGCGGATCCACGATCAGCTCTTTTTTCGCAATACCGTATTCTGCTGCCCTGGCAGCCACCTGCTCCGCAATCTGCGCCCTGCCCTCAGCAGGATCAGGGATTCCGTCCTACACGATGGTCAGGACGATCAGGACGCCGCCGTATCTGCGCACCAGCGGCAGGACCGCTTTCATGCTCTTCTCACTGCCGTTGACGGAATTGACCAGCGGCTTTCCGTTATATAACCGCAGGGCTCCCTCTAAGGCAACCGGATCGGAGGTATCGATCTGCAGCGCCGTGTCGCTGACCGCCTGCACCTGGTTGATCACATCGCACATCATCTGCGGCTCGTCGATCTCGGGAAGGCCGACATTGACGTCCAGCACCGGCACGCCCGCATCGCTCTGGCGGATGGCCTCCTGTAAAATATAGTCAAAGCTGCGGGTGCGCAGCGCCTCCTTTAATTTCTTTTTGCCGGTCGGGTTGATACGTTCGCCGATCAGGACAGGACCGTTTTTTAATTCCACCGCATGCGTATAAGAGGAAATCAGGGTGCGTTCCTTTTGCTTTGGCAAATGATAAGGCAGATCGCGGGTTGCCTCGATCACCCGGCGCATATACTCCGGCGTAGTGCCGCAGCAGCCGCCCAGAATCGTGGCTCCCGCCTCAGCAATCTGTACCATGTATTCCGCAAACTGCTCTGGCCCGATGTCATAGATCGTCTGCCCCTTCACCACGCGCGGGATCCCTGCGTTCGGTGTCACAATAATAGGCACAGACGCGTATTCCGCAAAAACGGGCACGAGGGAAAGCATCTGATCCGGCCCCAGGGAGCAGTTCATGCCGACCGCGTCACAATGAAGACCCTCTAAAAGCGCGATCATCGCCTGCGGGTCCGCGCCGGTCATCAGCTTCCCTCCGGAATCAAAGACGTTGGTAACAAAGACCGGCAGGCCGCAGTTTTCCTTTGCTGCCAGCACCGCTGTCTTCGTCTCATAGCTGTCGTTCATCGTCTCGATCAGTACACAGTCCGCGCCGCAGTCCGCCGCCACCTTTATATTCGCCGCAAAAACCGACACCGCTTCCTCAAAGGGCAGATCCCCGATCGGCTGAAGCAGCCGCCCTGTCGGACCCACATCAAAAGCCAGATAACGGTCCGGATACTCTTTAAGCGCCTCCCTCGCGCAGGCGAAGGCCGCCCGTATCAGCTCCTCATAATTATCATATTTCAGGCAGTTCACCCCGAAGGTATTCGTGGAAATCACCGTGCAGCCCGCCTCTAAATAAGCGCGGTGCAGTTTCACAATTTCTGCAGGGTTCTCCAGATTCCACAGCTCCGGCCCCTTGCCGCCGCTAAGCCCCGCGGCCTGGAGCATGGTGCCGGTGCCGCCGTCCATGTAGATGCGTTCCTGTCTGATTCGTTCGAGTATGGATAACATAGTTTCTCTTCCCCTGTATACAATTGCCTGAAACAGCTGCCTGTTTCGCCCACGCCTCATTTGCGCACTCTGCGCAGCATTTTCAAAGTTAATCCGCTCACTTCCGTATTCCCACCACCGCCGTCACTGACTTCGTGGGATACATGAAATACGCCTCCGACAAGGTAATTCCTAAAAGCTTCTGTGCGTTCACATATTGAATAAACCCCGACTGAATCGACAGCGGGACGTCCCCATAGCCCGGTGAAAAGCGCGGTGCACATGACAGTCCCGTCTCGCCCAGCACCTGCGTCGCAATCTCCACATTTGCAAGGTCGCTAAGAGCCTCCGCCTTCGCCGAGGCCAGAGCATTTACGATAAAGTGTCTCGCAGGCGAAGTTACAGACAGGCGCTTCATCAGCCTGTCCACGCCCGCGCTGAGGGTCGCCGCGAAAAGGACCGCCTCCTCGCAGCCGCGCAGATTTAAAGTAAGCGCATGGCTGTGAAAGGCGCCAAAACCCAAATCCAGCTCATCCTCCCCCGGCCGTGTCACCGTTGCCTTACGAAAACAATAACGGTAAACCGCAGCCTCTTTTAACAGCGCTTCGCACTCTTCGCGCAGCCCCGGCTGCAGCGCCGAAACCGGCTGCCCTAAGCGGGCTGCAAACTCCCGCTCATTGACAGCAATCTGCTCCGATGAAACTTCCCGTAAAACCGCATTCATCAGATAATCTCACTTAAGTTGGCCTGCAGCGCAGCCGCCACATCCGGCTTATTCATGGAATAAACATGCACCGCATTGATGCCGTTGGCGTACAGATCAATGATCTGCTCCGAGGCGTAGATGATACCCGCCTGCTTCATGGCCGCCGGCTTATCCCCGTAGCGGTCGATGATGTAGCGGAAGCGCTGCGGCAGGGAGTTGCCGGAGAGCGCGATGGAGCGCTTGATCTGCTTCGCGTTGGTCACCGGCATAATGCCGGGAATCACAGGCACCGTGATACCCGCCTCGCGCACACGGCGCAGGAAATTATAAAAAATATTATTGTCAAAAAACATCTGCGTTACCAGAAACTGGCAGCCCGCATCCACCTTCTCCTTCAGGTGGCGGATATCCTCCACGCTGTTTAAGCTGTCCGGATGCACCTCCGGGTAGCAGGCGCCGCCGATGCAGAAGTCCCCGGCTGCGCGGATTTCACGGGTCAATTCGCTGGCATAGTGATAATCCAGGCTTGTCATGTCCAGACCCTCCGGGATATCGCCGCGCAGGGCGAGCACGTTCTCAATGCCCCGCTCTTTTAATTCCACAAGCTTTTCAGCCACATCCTCCTTCGTGGAAGAGACGCAGCTTAAATGCGCCAGCGGTGTGACGCCCTTCGACTGCAGAAACTGCGCGATCTCCATCGTATACTGCGAAGTGCCGCCGCCCGCACCGTAGGTAACGCTCATATAGCTGGGATGCAGATCCGCGATGGCGCCCGCCGCCTTCATCACGGACTCGTATGTCGCGCTGGTTTTGGGCGGAAATACTTCAAAGGAAAGACTCGGCTTGTCGCCGGTAATAATATCGATGATTTTCATTCTGGCAAACCTCACTGTTTTAGTATGTTTTTCCCATTATAGACAAAACAGCGTTAAAAAGCAAGAAAAGCCCGCGAAGTGATGAAAATTTGAGAAAGAATCTCTTTTTTTCACCCTTTGCCGGCTTTCCCTTATACTTCCAGATATTCGTAAAACTCCTCCAGTGTCAGATCATGCTCATGCATAAACTCCGCCGCCTCACGGCCCACATAGCGGAAATGCCACGGCTCATAGCTGATCCCGGTCACATCCTCCTTATCCTCGGGATACCGCAGAACAAAACCATATTTCCAGCCGTTTTCCTTAAGCCAGATGATTGCGGGCTCCTGATCCTGGGACTCGTCCAGCGTCATATTGCCGGCGGCGGTAATATCCATGGCCAGTCCCGTCTCGTGTTCGCTGTATCCGGCGGGCATGACCTGCTCATAAGTCTTTGCCAGTGCCTCCTGATAGGACAAGCCATAGTCCTCCATGTACATTTTCACATCGTTGTCCACCAGACCCTGCTGGTAGTCCCGATCCCGGTAACCGCATACCAGATAATAACCATATCCCTGCTCATCCGCGTCGTCCAGCATCTTTACCAGATCATCGTACAAGGATTTTGCCACATAAAAGCGTCCATTATTTAACAGCTTTAAGTCCGTCCCGTAATTATCCGGAACGGCGTGCTCTTTATTGACCAGCACCAGCAGATCTTCGTTGTCCTCATAAATCTGCTTTGCCTGCGCAGCCAGCGCTTCGTCACTCTCCGACGCCTGTGCAGCCGCTGTCCCGTCATTTCCCGACGCCTGAGCCGTCCATGCAGTTCTTCCTGCCGTACTGCCACCATCGCAATCTGCTGTGTTCCCTGCTGAAACACCCTGAACCGACGCCAGCACCACAGTCGACGCCCCGGAGACTGTATACTCGGCCAGCGCTCCTTTCATTCCGATCAGCTTCCCCACCAGAATCAGATTAATCAGAAGCAGGATCAGTACCATATAAAACAATGGATGAATCCGCCTTCTGCGCCTGCGTTTCTTCTTTTGATTCCCCATTTTACACCTTTTAGACCTGTGTACACGACCGGCGGCAAGCCTGCCGTCTCTTTCCCTTTTACCGCTCCATCTTAAAACAGAATTGTATCAAAGTTGTATCAGAATTCTTAAGATTTTCAGGTTTGATAAAATTTATATTCTTTTCTTGACATCACCCATGAAACCGAATAAGCTATTTTAAAAGGAGGTGTACAAAATGCCTTTACCCAGAGAAAATTTTTATACCATAGATGATATTTACAATTTACCGGACGGCCAGCGCGCCGAATTGATAGACGGTCAGATTTATAACATGGCACCGCCCAGTAGAAAGCACCAGGATATACTTTCATTCTTACATTTAACCATCGGAAATTATATCATTCAAAATAATGGTAACTGCAAAATATATCCTGCTCCATTTGCTGTCTTTCTTGAAAATGACAAATGCACCTATGTTGAGCCGGATATTTCTGTGATCTGCGACCCTGACAAGCTGGATGACCGTGGATGTAATGGGGCTCCGGACTGGATCATTGAAATTGTGTCTCCCGGAAGTAAATCAATGGACTATTACACAAAGCTTGCCCTGTATCGTGCAGCCGGTGTTCGTGAATACTGGATTGTGGATCCTCAGCGTCAGGTTATTCTTGTGTATGATATGGAACACGGAGAAGGACCCGTTATTCGCTCTTTCAACGATTCTATTCCAGTGATGATATATCCCGGATTTTCTGTTGATTTCAGTCTTTTTAAGTTCTGATTTCTCATTATTCAATAAAGCCACCCGGAAGCATTGTATCAGAATTCTTAAGATTTTCAGTTTCAGGCAAAAAAATTCTGCGTCAGACGCCAGAACAGGTCAGACGCAGAATTTAAATTATTTCTTCATTACTGCAGGATCACACACTGATTTCCTCTGGACGCAAAGACACTCTCGAACGCCTCCCGGCTGTACTCAATCAGGCCGCTGATCGGGTCAGCGATGGTCACAGTGTCCTCGGTATAGCCGATTAAAACCGCGCCGTGGTCGTTGGTGCTCCATTCCACATATTCCCCGGACTCCGTGTACCAGCCGGAGGTGGAGGCGCGCTGCGCCATTTCAATCGTCACCCACACGAGCACCGGGATATCCTCACTGACCAGCCGATACAACTCCTCGACCGATGTTCCAGTCATATCCACCGCCCGTAAGTCAGAACCGACATCGCTTAAGTAGCTGTCAGCCGCCGTCACAATCGCCCCTGTTCCGCAGATGTAGCCTCCCTCCGTAAACGGATTTCCCACAAAATATTCATTCAGATCAGGGCCATATTTCAGGCCGTCACTGCCATAATAAAATATCGCTTCGGCCGTGGGCAGATAGTCTGCGGCCATGGTCGTTTTATCCACGTCAAACCCATAATAATGCAGCACCATGGTCAGCGCCACCACCTCGCAGCCGGTCGGCAGCTCCGGCATCTGGTAAATAATTTCAAAGTTCTCAATCTGGTATTCATCAGTAAACACGCCCTTCCAGTCCGTATCCCGGTTTCCATCCGAAGGCCTCCTGCCATCCCCGATATCCGGCGGCTGTGATCCATCTGTGAGCGCGGCCGCCGTATCCGGAGGAGCCTCTTCCCCATCCAAAGGTGTTTCCTCACCCTCGCCAGAACCGGATATCTGCTCCGTTTCCGCCTGAGAACCCGTTGTATCTGCGCTTTCCAAAGTCGACGTTTCCGCTCCCGCTTCGTCTTTCGAACCCGTCTGGCTCTCCTCGGCTGATTCCTCTAGGTCCGCGGACACAACCGAAGTATCTCCCTCCTCCTGCGCGTCTTCCGACGTGACAAGCGATACTGCCGCCTCCTTTAAATCCTGCGCCAGCTCCAGGACGGTTTTATCATTGGAAACCAGATAATGGTCGACGCCCGCCGCCAGACCGACCGCGGCCGCTATTACGATCAGAAGCTTCAGGAGTTCTCTTTTCATCCGCACCTCACACTTTCCACAATTGCCCTTTTCTGCCCTGGAAGGCATACCAACTCTATCATACAGATATCATAGCAATTCTCTGTGTTAATTCTGTGAGAAATTTGAAACAGTTTTGTAAAGTCATCGACAAACTTCTCCATAATTTTTTCTTCTGATACAGCAAATCACCCGGATTCCTTTACGAAACCGGGCGATTTGCTCTTTATGTATATGATAATGGAAGGGAGGATGTATGCTGTTTTTCCGTCAGAACTCTTTATTTCCTTCTGCGCGTATTCGTCGTTTTCAAACCCCTCATGTTTTTTTCTTTCATCATGTCTTTTTTCAGGGCAAATGCCTTGATCTGGACAACAATGGAAACCAGACACAGGATTTCCATCGCAGCCGTCAGAAGCAGCAGATTTCTCTCGGAAGCCGTTCCCGCAGTCAGCGCCCATAAGCCCACGCCTTCTCTGAATAAATTAAAAATCAATGCCCCTGCGCAGGCCGAAAAAACCAGTATATCCAGAAAAATCTGCTCATAGCTTCTGTTCGCTGATTTTTGCAGGTATCCTTCTTTCTTTGTATCGTTTACTTTCTGCTCTTTCATCCTGTGTCCCGCTCCTTTCCCCCGGCGTCCGCTTTCGATGCCGGTACATCTCTGTTTTATATATGGTGATGTCCGCGTCAGCGGACATGTCCGTTTTATAAAGAAGCCTTCAGCACCTGCTCCTTATATACCCTTTCAGGGCTGTAGCGAACCGCTGTTCCCTGATATATGTATTTCAGATAAGAAACCACCTTTCTGTCCGCGTGCTCGATGACCTTTTTTTCATTGGCGTTTTCCGGGTCCTTCAGGATAGCTTCCAGCGCGTCCAGATGATATTTTACAACCGTATTGGTCTGATCCAATGTACCGTGGCTTGGAAACACGCCGTCATACTCGTCATGTCTTGCCCAGATTTTGCGGAAGCACTCGCACATCGCTTCCACCGTGCAGTTTTCCGGATGCGGATCTCCCGCAAGCACTCTTCCGCCTATCCCGGTGACATCGCCGGTAAACAGAATCCGGTTGTTCTTATCCAGATAGCCGGCCTGCCCGCTGGAATGCCCCACCAGGGGGATCAGTTCCACCTCATATCCCTCTCCCAGGTCAAAAATGGTATTGGCAGGGACGCCGATAATCTGATATTCATGCCAGTCGATGATGTCCTCTTTTGTAAAGCCCCCGGCATAGATTCCGTTCCCGTTTTCATCGAACAGATAATCCCAGATATGGGGATTATTCGTTGTCTGAATATTGAATGCCTCATCCTCATAGCAATAGCATTTTTCAAACTGTGCGTTGCCGTAGCAGTGATCATAGTGGAAATGCGTATTGACCACAACCAGAGGCTTGTCTCCCACCAGCTCTCTGCACAGTCCCTTCAGATCTCCTACGCCAAAGGATGTATCAATCAGCATTGCTTTCTCAGGGCCGTCAATCAAAAACATCCAGACATCTCCGGCGCCATCAAAGGATTCATTGAAAATGCAGTACAGATTATCCCGCATCTGATAAACCTCGCAGAATGGATTGATCGGATATACCTTCTTTAACGTACTGAATTCTCTTAAAATTTTCATGTAGGACCAGCGAATCGGGTGCTCTGTCTCCCAGATAATGCGATAGCTTTTCAGATCCGACTTAATCGGCCTGTTCGGCTTTGTATTTTTTAAATTTCCAGGCATATTGCATTCCTCCCTGTCGTTATCTTTTATCCGCCCCGCCAGAATATCTGCCGGGCCGCCATTTCCTTACTCTTCCTTCAATCCAGCCAGTCATCCTCTTTTTCGTCCGCCGAAAGCGCCGCCTTCAGATCCATAATGCCGTCCTTTCCGACCTGAACCACCTCTGAGATATCCACATCCCCATAGTCCCGGTCAGACAAAATCTGCATCAACATAGCAAAATTCATACCGGAAATCAGATCGCGGCCTTCTCCTAAAAGGGATGTCGCCTGATTGCAGGGGGTTCCTCCAAACAGATCCGCCAGGATAATCACTCCGTCTCCGGTATCCAGTTCATCAGCCTTTTTGGCAATCTGAGCACCAAACTCATCGGGACTGTCTCCCTCCTTCAGGCACAGATACCCTAACTGCTCGATTTCATCGCCAAAGAAAAGCCTGGCCGAATCCGCCATTCCCTTTGCCATTTCTCCATGGCTGATCAGTAAAATTCCTTTCATTTTTCTTCTCCTGTCTGAAGCCCCGTCGGCTTATGATGAGGAAAAAGCACCTCACAGACCATTTTCGCCGGCTGTAAGGTGCTTTTGCAAATTCTTCCCAGATCTTAGAAGATACCAAAGAGTGCCAGCACAATACATCCGCCCATAATGACGAAAATCAGCTTTGTGGCAGACCAGCCCTTCTGAATCCTGCTGAATGACCATCCCCACAGAATAAGAGACAGAAGTCCCGGCATGATGGAATCCAGCATGCTCTGAATGGAAGTCGTCGCGCCGTTGATCGTAGGCGCAAGCGCAACTGTAATGGAAACATTGCTTGCCACCAGGGCGCCTACCATAATAGCTCCCAGGATGCCTGCCGCCGCTGTGAGAATCGGAATGATCCCCCTTTCAAATGCAACAGTTATCAATGAGGTGCCATATTTATATCCTGCGTACATAAACAGATATTTATAAACCAGCAATGCGCAGCCATAGAACAGGATAAACCCAATAACACCCAAAAGGCTTCCGTTCGCACTCAGCCCGCTACAGACGCTGGCAATAATCACACGATAGCAGTGAAAGAAGAAGGAATCACCGATG
>JAJPXG010000119.1:0-6128 GCA_021205565.1 Lachnospiraceae bacterium
CCTGGCAGTCCGGTTTCCACATAAATCCCATCCGCGCGGTATTCTGTGGCAGTGACGTCGCGTTCACGGGTCATCTCATCCAACAGCGCCGCCTCCCGATAAGGCAGCAGCAGATGCACCTGTTCAACTGCGCCGAAGAGCTGCTCGCAGATCAGGTCCATAAGCTCGTCCAGGCCTATTCCGAAACCGGCAGCCATGCGGATGGAGGGCTTTTCACGGTTGACAAGCGGCAAGCCTTTTGTCAGGGAGCCGCTTTCGCCGGGGATGGCGGATACCGGGGTGGTGCGACTGGCAGTGACTTCGGTTGTGGCGCTGTCCCCAGATACCAGATCCGCCTTATTATAGACGGTAATCATGGGAATATCTCCCGCACCCAGCTCTGCCAGAGTCTTCATGGTGACATCCATCTGTTCTTTGTAATGAGGGTCGGACACGTCCACTACCTGCAGCAGAAGGTTCGCAGCACATACCTCCTCCAAAGTGGAGCGGAAGGCGTCCACCAGATGGTGCGGCAGCTTCTCAATAAAGCCGACGGTGTCGGAGAGATAAAAGGGCGGCCTGCCGGCAGGCGTCAGCTTACGCACGGTGGTGTCCAGCGTCGCGAAGAGCATGTCTTTTTGCAGAACGGTCTTTTCCTCCATGTTTTTTACATCACGGTTGCCGTATTTTAAGAGAAACTGGTTTAAGATCGTGGATTTGCCGGCGTTGGTATAGCCCACCAGGGATACCTGAGGCAGGCGGGACTTTGCGCGGCTTTTGCGCTGGACGGCGCGCTGCTTTTTCACCTCTTCCACTTCGTGGGAAAGCTCCGTGATGCGGTGCTCAATCCGTCTGCGGTCCAGCTCCAGTTTGGTCTCGCCGGCGCCCCTGTTGGAGCGGGTTCCGGCAGAACTGCTGGCATTACCGCCCTGACGCGAAAGAGCCTGTCCCATGCCGGTAAGACGCGGCAGCAGATACTGGTACCTGGCCAGATCCACCTGCAGGCGTGCTTCCCTGGTCTTTGCCCGGGAGGCAAAGATTTCTAAAATGACAGCGGTCCGATCCATAATGGGCAGATCGATGGCTTCATTTAAATTGCGCACCTGCGAGGGCGAGAGGGCGTCGTCGAAGACAATGATGTCCGCGTCCAGATTTTCCGCGTACGTTTTGACCTCCTGCACCTTCCCGGCGCCGATGTAAAGGGCGCTGTGCGGCTTTGGCAGCGACTGCGTCGCGACGCCCGCCACCTCATAACCGACAGCCTCACAGAGGTCTTCGAGTTCCTTCATATGATGCTCAAAATTAAGGGCAGTTCCAAGATTTAAGCCGACGAGAATGACCCTGTCTTTTTCAGTAGTTGCTTCGCTCATATTCATTTTCTGCTTTCTGTTATTTTCAGAAATTGTACCTGTTTTTTCTGAGCCTGTAAAGAGGAAGATTTTAAACGGTCGGAATATAAGCGGACAGCCCATGCAGCACCAGAGTCTGCATCATTTTGCTGAAATCATCTGTGCTGATATCTTTGCCCTGTTCGTTCCACAGCTGTAAAAGGCCGAACATGGCGGAGCTGACGTAACCGATCAGGTAATCGAAATTTGGGTTGTTCGTTGAAATCGGGATATCTGTAGTCTGCTATGTGGTCGGTATAATACGCTTCCAGAAAAAGGACCTGTCGCTGTAAGCGGGGTCAGGTATGTTCAAACTGTCCGGTCTGTACCATCACGAAACTGATGAGGATTCCCGCGGCAAAGCCGAATGTGTGGACTAAAAAAGCCGTGACGCTTGAGTTGGCAAACACAAAATATACTGCCACAATTACAACATCCGGTCTGTACCATTTGAAACGGAACCGATCCGGAAATCGGAGCGTACACACGATCAGGCAGGCGATGAGCGCGAAAACGCCGCTTGATGCACCGATATCATAAATCTGTTCGGAAACTACGAGGGAATAAGCGATTTCAGAAAGAACACCGCAGGACAGAAACAGAAACAGCGGCTTTTTGTTCCCTGCAAATGGAGTGAGTAAGGAGCCTGCACACAGCAGGGCTGCACAATTTCCCAGTAAATGTCTTGGGCTGGCGTGCAGAAACAGGCAGGTAATGAAACGGTAATACTGGCCGTTCATATATGCAATGCCTGTGACGCCAAAATCATAATAAGCGTTTTCAACATTCCGGGAAGCGATATAGATCCCCGTAAAAAGGAGCACAAGGACAATGGCAGCGCCATTGTCCTTTGTGCGTTTTCTGATTGTATTGTGGTTGATCTGGTCCTTCATCTGGTTTGATATAAATCCTTTCCAAAACGGAAGCTTTTCATCATCCGACAAACAGACAAATATTGACGGTTGATGTTTACAGCTTTCCTACTTATAATAATTTATACAACGGGTTGTCGGACGGTGTCAAGCTGGTTTTCCGGACACTGCTCATTTCCGTGCGTTGTCTGGGGCCGTGATATCAGAATGTGAAAATGGGCCGCAGGAGAGAGGAGAAAAAGACGGATGATTGTGTTGCTCGGTATCATCGCAGTACTTGTTCTGGTCATACTCGGTGTCCTGCTCTATCATAATCAGGCTTATCCGGAAGCAGTGGAGATTGCCGGTAAAATGGAGCGCGTCGGGAAGGACTATTATTTTTATGGTGACAGCGGCATCGGCTTTCTCATTTTCTCGGGCGCAAAGACCGATGAGAGGGCCTATGCTTATATTGCGAAGCTGCTGCATGAAAATGGACATACCGTGGTCATTCCGAAGCAGCTTTTTTCTCTGAGCATGTTCGGGACGAAGCATGGACAGGAAATCATGGCTTCAAATCCGGAGATTAAAAAGTGGATTCTGGTTGGTCATTCCCTCGGCGGAATGCCGGTCAGCAGGATTGCGGCCGCGAGGCCTGAAAATCTGGCTGGTATGGTATTTCTGGCTACCTATGCCTCCCTTAATCTGTCGGATCTGGATATTGGCACCATCCGAATCACGGCTGATCATGACGGAATTATGAACAATGATTTCATGAAGAGATATGACGGCAATCTGCCGCATAACACGTCTAATATCGTGCTGCAGGGGGCGAACCATCAGGGATTTGCGGCCTATCATTCCACATCCGGACGGGATGGAAAGGCTTCGATTTCCTGGCAGGAGCAGAACGAACAGACAGCAAGGCTGATCCTGGACTATTTCCATTTGTGAGGTGTTCATGGGAGTGCCTGACTGCACAGATAACGTTTTTGCCGGGAACCGGCGAGATGATTTCGAACAGAGTATCAATTTGAAGCGGACAGCAAAGGGTGAGATCTATGAAAGAAATGATTCAACCGGATGAGATGGAGCGGGCCGCGCAGATCGTATGCGCGGTTGGAGATGATTCCCAGCACTGCCTGACCTTAAATCCTGAAAGCCAGTATTATTTCGGAGAAAATATCCGCGGCGTGATTGCCTATACTCTGGTGGGAAAGTGGGCTATGAGCCAGGGCGATCCCGTCTGTGAACCAGACGACAGAGAAGCACTGATCGATGAATATCTGGCTTTCTGCAAAAAGCAGGGTTACAGACCCATTTTTAACTCTGTCCGCAGTGAGACAGCGGATCTGCTCAGATTAAGAAAGTTTCGTGTGCTCAGATATGGCGAAGAGGCTGTCCTGGACTTAAGCAGTTACACCCTGGCTGGCGGGAAAAAGGGTGCCCTGCGCAGAAACGTGGCAAAGCTTAACCGGGAGGGAATTGTTTCAATGGAATATTGCCCGCAAACCTTCCGTGATCCTGCTCTGGAGCGGGAGATATCTGCCCTGGAGGAACAGTGGTTTGCGGATAAAAAGCTGAAGCTTACGTATTCTGTTGGGAATTTGCAGTTTGATAAGCCCTGTGGCAGGCGATATTTTATCACGCGGGACGCCGGCGGAACGCTTCTGACGGTTCTGTCATTTTTCCCATATTGCCAGAAAAAGGGCTATTGCGTGGATGTGATGTACCGGAAACTGGACGGGCCTACAGGAGCGATGGAACACGCTATCATTTCAGCGGCCATGAAAATGAAGGAAGAGGGTGTTGAGGAGGTCAGTCTGAACATCGCGCCTCTTGCGGGAATTGACATTACAAAACCGGATACAGTCAAAGCGGAAAAGCTGATGTATGAGATTTTTGACAACATGGATTTCGGGTATGACTTTAAAAACCTTTACCGGTTTAAGAATAAGTTTGCTCCCGGCATCTGGAAGCAGCGGTATCTGGTTTATGACCGCAGAATCCCTCTCGTGCGGCTGGCAACCTCCATCACAAACGCCAAGGGCGCGGCGGATCCTGCGCTTTACAGGAAATACAGGAAATTTTTCATTTCGCTGCTGCTTCCTGGGGAGCGGTATCGGGAACCGCAGAAGGAAGAGGATGAAGGCGAGTCTAAAAAAACTTCGCAAAAGTGAGCGGGAAATGACAACCCCGCTCTTTCTTTTGCGCTGTGTGCAGCTGGGTATCAGCATAAGGGATTTGGATTTGCTGACCATCGGGATCGTGAACGATATGTACGTAGAGAGCGGAAATGATTCCTATTCGGGTTGGAAGAAAGTCCGGCTAGCCGACCAGCATGACATGGACGTCTTCTGATCGATTGAAAAGCTGTCGAAAAAAATCATTTTCTGGTTGCTTTAAGGTCTATCTTCGGATATACTTTGAAACAACCAGTCTGAAAAACGGCTGAGGATTCGATGTGAGGTACAGTTCAAGTCGCAGACCTTACGATTTGTTCTGTTTTGATATTTTGAGGTTCCAATTTGGAATCTCAAGTTTGAGAAGGTATACTTATATGGCAAAAACAGAAAGTACTGCTTTAACACAGACGAACAAAAATACTCAAGCAGCTGAAATAATAGAATCAGTTCAGCCGGATATAAAGAATTTGATATACGTAGTGCGTAATCAGCAGGTGATGATAGACAGTGACTTGGCGCTACTATATCAAGTGGAAACAGGGAATCTGAATAAAGCAATGAAAAGAAATCAAAAAAGATTCCCAGAGGATTTTTGTTTTCAGCTGACGAAACAGGAATATGAAAACTTGAAATTCCAATCTGGAAGCTCAAGTTTAAATGGCAATGGGTATGGCGGGCGTAGATACATGCCATATGTATATACAGAACAGGGCATTTCTATGCTGGCAAGTGTCCTGCGCAGTGAAATTGCCATAGATGCCAGCATACGTATTATGAGAACATTTGTAGAGATGCGGCGCTTTATTGCAAACAATGCCCTTCTCTTTGAACGTATCAGTAATGTGGAATTGAAGCAGTTGGAATATCAGAAGCAGACTGACGAAAAATTAGATCAGATATTCGAATACATCTCAGAGCACGAGGAATCTAGTCAAAAAATCTTCTTTGACGGGCAGATTTATGACGCTTTCGGATTACTAGTCAGCCTGATTCAAAAAGCAGAGAAAAATATTACTCTGATTGATGGATATGTAGATGTAGATACATTAAATCTACTCTGCAAGAAAAACGATAAGGTATCTGTTACCATCTATACACATGAAAAAACGAAGCTGAGTGGTGCAGACGTAAATAAATTCAATGCACAATATCCTGTTTTGGTTGTGAAATACACAAAAGTATTTCATGATCGTTTTCTCATACTTGATGATAAAATTGCATATCATATTGGTGCATCATTGAAAGATGCCGGGAAAAAGTGTTTCGGCATCAATCTGATTCAGGATAAGGGGATCGTTCAAGATATTTTACAACGGCTGGAACTGGAAACCGAAGAATAACTTTTAAGGTCACAATCTGTGGCCTTAAAGACAAATTGAAATGAGCATCGCTTTGGCGGTGCTTTTCTACTTTTTACGGAGTCGAGAAAACGGCTCCTTTTTTAATGCGCAAAAACGGAGGTGAGGATTGTGGCGACAAGTCGAATTAAAGGTATTACGGTCGAGATTGATGGCGATACCACTGGTCTGTCAAAAGCACTGAGCAGCGTTAACAAAGAGATGAAGTCCACGCAGTCCCAGCTGAAGGATGTGGAGAAGCTCTTAAAGCTTGACCCGACGAATACGGAGCTGCTTTCTCAGAAGCAGAGACTCCTCACTGAGGCTGTCTCTGAGACGAAGGAAAAACTGGAAACATTAAAGACAGCTGAGGAACAGGCGAACACG
>JAJPXG010000119.1:6138-7531 GCA_021205565.1 Lachnospiraceae bacterium
CACTATAGCTGCTGCCTTCAAAAATCTCCATCAATTCTCTCATATTCCAGATCAGGTTCGCGGTATTCATCTCATCTCGTTTTAGCCAGAATACCCTGCCCTCCTGTGATGACCGCAAATTGCCCTCAAACTGGTTTGTCTTATAAAGCATGACAAGATAACGGGTTCCATCCTCCTCACACCAGTCCTTGATTCCACAGAGTTCCGGTTTCCGAATCAGAAGACCGGTTTCTTCTTTGACCTCACGGATCACCGATTCCAATACGGATTCCCCATTCTCTACATGACCGCCTGGAAATACCAGGCCGCCCGTTCCCTGTTTTTCTCCTAAAGCACCTCAATCCTGCACCGATGCACTTTATCCTTGCGGTAGTAGCCAATCCCCACCAATATAATCCTGCCAGTGGTCTTGGGTTGCTCTCCCATTTTTCCCTGGAATTTCAGAGCATAATTCTTGTCTTTAATCTGATGTAAGGCAATTTCCGGAGAATCATCTACTTTCAATTCTATAATAATTCCATCGTCGGAACGGTTATGGGGATAGAAGATATAATCCACATAGCCGATACCGGCCTGATCCTTAGCGCCATCCAAATGCGAAGCATTTCTTTTAATGGATGGCGCGACCTGCCGCCGAGCAAAGCGAGGGGGCGTTTCCATCTGTTCCATATTATATTTGTTTCTTGCAGCAATGTAAGCAAGCTTTACACTGCCGGAAAGTTCTGCTTCATCGCATGTCCACGATTTCCAACGGGAATCATGGACGCAGGCCGAGCCATCGTGCGAAGCACGATTCTGCATGGCGAGGCTCTCCCGGTACGCCTTCAACGGAGATTCCGTCGTGTGCACAATCGCCAGGACTTTTCCAACCGTATCCTCGTCTCCCTCATAGGTTGCCTGCAGGATGCGCGCAGATTCTTTTTCAAGTTCACGCATATAGCTGTATTGCGGCTCCTCCTGGATGATCTGGTCAAATTCCTCCCACAGTTCCCGGTTCGGAATCCGCACACAGCCATCGCAGTAATTCAGATATCCATATACGGTCATAGCCGACAGGATTTCGTTTCATCTCCTGAGGACAGGCGCAGTCGTAGCGTATTCTGATATATTCGCCTTTACCGGCTCGCCAGCTACAAGCAGCATAATGGCTTCTCTTACGCCATCCACATCATTCAGAACGTAATCTTTCAGTTCGCCATATTCACCAGCCTTTGGCCAGTAATTTTTAATTTTATTCTCTGTCAGAGCGAACACGACCGAATTTGGATTGTAAATACTGCCGCCATCATCCGTTTGGTATCCATCATACCAGCTTGCGAGATCTTCTCGCGTAAAGGACGGATGTCCGCAGTTTTTCAAGTATCGTTGATACAATTCATCAACTTCTTCATCA
>JAJPXG010000001.1 GCA_021205565.1 Lachnospiraceae bacterium
CATGGAGATGAGACCATTGAAAATCGTGGAAGCCTCTGCTGAACACGATTTTCATTCCCATGGGCTCATTGAAATGTTTGCACAAGGCATAAGTTCGATTACGGAAATCTCAGATTTCCTATCTCACTTACAGCACGTATGAGTGAGACAGTTAATGCCTTGCCCCGCGAACCTATAGCAACATCATGAAAAAAGTGAAATTTCAGTGGAATTGTTTTCCAAATAGGTTTATGATGTGTTCAGTAAAAACATGACAACCCCACCCTCTGACAAGGAGATCAGCTTATATGAAAATCGTACTTCAGGATCTGACCAAGACCTTCCCCGCGCGCGGCAAAAAAAACGCGGGCGAGGTGACTGCTGTCGATCATTTTACCTTTGAAATTCCGGACGGAGAGCTCATCGGCTTACTTGGCCCCTCCGGCTGCGGCAAATCCACAACCTTAAACCTCATCAGCGGCCTTTTAAAACCAACAGGCGGCAAAATCTTTTTCGGCGACGATGACGTCACCGATCTCGCGCCCGAAAACCGTGGCGTGGGCCTCGTCTTCCAGAACTACGCCCTTTACCCCCACCTGACTGTGAAAAAGAACATCACCTTCCCCCTGGAAAACTTAAAGGGCGATCAGAAACTGACCAAAGCCCAGATGGAGGAGAAAGCGTTGGAGGCCGCGAAGCTCGTTCAGATCGAGAATCTGATGGACCGCAAGCCCGGCGAGCTCTCCGGCGGCCAACAGCAGCGCGTAGCGATCGCAAGAGCCTTAGTCAAAATGCCGCGCGTCCTTTTACTGGACGAGCCTCTTTCCAATCTGGACGCCAGACTGCGCTTACAGACCCGCGAGGAGATTCGCAGAATCCAGAGACAGACCGGCATCACCACTGTTTTTGTAACCCATGACCAGGACGAGGCCATGAGCATCTGCGACCGGATTGTGGTCATGCAGGAAGGCCATGTCCAGCAGATCGGGCGGCCGCAGGAGGTTTATGACGATCCTGCCAATCTGTTTGTGGCGAAATTCCTGGGCACGCCGCCCATCAATGTTTTTCAGGGCAAGGTTTCCCATAACCGTATTTATATCGGCGATGAGGCGATTATGGAGATTGAGGGTGTTAAGGATCAGGAGCTGACCGTTGCTGTGCGCCCCGAGGGTTTTGTGGTGAAGGACAATGGGCCGCTCTCGTGTAAGCTCGACCGCCTGGAGGTGATGGGCCGGGATCTGAGCGTGATCAGCGGGAATCCGGCCTGCGAGGCCGCGAAGGTGCGCTCCATCATTCCCGCTGAAACCGTTGTGGATACGCTTAAGCAGGAGGTGCATTTCACCATCAAGCCAAATAAAATCTTTCTGTTTGAGAAAGAGAGCGGGAAGCGTATTCCCTTCACCCTGGTGGCGGGCGGCAGGCAGCCGCAGATGTTTTCTTTGAAAGATGACGCGGGCGTCAGCACAAAAACCATGGTGCCGGATGAAAAGCTGAAGGAAATGGTGGCGTCTGTCCTGAACGTAAGCGAAAAGGAGGCTGAAAATGCTTGAACATAAAAGCTATAAGGCCTGGCTCTATTTATTGCCTGCCTTTCTCTTCCTGGCCGCGTTCATGATCTACCCCCTGATCGACGTCTTTATTTACTCCTTTGAGGAGGGCTATAATTCGGCTTCCCAGACCTACTATGGGATTGGCCTGTATAATTACTCCTACGTCCTGCACGACACCTACTTTCTGCAGGCTGTGAAAAACACCTTCCTGCTGGTCATTATCACGGTGCCGCTGTCCACGGGCCTCGCACTGTTGATATCCGTGGCCTTGAATTCCATCACGCGCCTGCGCGAGTTCCTGCAGACCGTATATTTCCTGCCCTACGTGACCAACACCCTGGCCGTGGGCCTGGTTTTCATGATTTTATTTAAAAAGACGGCCTACTCCGACGGCCTTGTCAATCTGCTGATCCAGTTCTTCGGCGGCAGCTCCGTGGACTTTATCGACGGTCCCTACTGGGCGAAGATGTTTGTCCTCTGCTTTTATACCATCTGGGTCGTCATGCCCTTTAAAATCCTGATCCTGACCAGCGCCCTGGCGAGCGTCGACCCGATTTACTACAATGCGGCCCGTGTGGACGGCACCCCGGCCCATCGGATTTTCTTTAAAATCACCCTGCCCATGATCTCCCCGATGATCTTTTACCTCGTGATCACCGGCTTCATCGGCGCGTTCAAGGCCTACTCCGACGCGGTCGCACTTTTCGGCACCGACCTAAATGCGGCCGGCATGAACACCATCGTCGGCTACGTCTATGACATGCTCTACGGCGACAGCGGGGGATATCCTTCCTTTGCTTCGGCGGCGGCGATTATTCTCTTTGCGATTGTACTGACCATCACCTGTATTAACCTGCTGGTCAGTAAGAAGCATGTGTATTACTAAATAAACACTAGAACCCGATGTGCAAATATGGCGGAATAGAGCGGGGAAATATATAAACTGTTTCGCGATTTTTGCACGATGGAGATGAGACTATTGGCAATCGTGGAAGCCTCTGCTGAACACGATTGACGCGTCCATAGGCTCATCGGAATGCCCCGCGCAGCATGAGCGAAACAGTTTATATATTTTTCCGCGAGCCATTCGCTTATAAAATATGGACATTTTCAAAGGAGTTTTATGAACGATCACGAAAACTATGAAAAAATAACCCGCCGCGCCCGTGCGCGCCAGAATACAACGAAGACCCTGACATACATCCTGCTCCTCTTCTGGGCGCTGATGGTCCTCTTCCCCTTTTACTGGATGCTTCTGACCTCCATCAAGAGCTACAGCTCCTACAACGCGGAGTATATCCCCTCATTCATCGCCCGCTCGCCCACATTGCAGAACTACGTGGACGCCTTCACCACTGTGCCGTTAGCGAGGTATCTGCTGAATACGCTGATTTTCACCCTGATCACCACCGCCATCATGCTGGTCGTGGTGACGCTGGCGGCCTTCGCCTTCGCGCGGCTGGAATTTCCGGGTAAAAATATCGTCTTCACCCTCTTTTTGTCCCTGATGATGATCCCCAATGAGCTGGTGGTCATCACGAACTTTACCACCATCACGAACCTGGGCTGGCGCAACACCTTCATCGGCCTGATCCTGCCCTCCGTCACCAGCGTTTTTTACATTTATCTACTGAGGGAAAATTTTGCCCAGGTGCCGGACGAGCTTTACTATGCGACCAAGGTGGACGGAACCTCCGACCTGCGCTACCTGCGCAAGGTCCTGATCCCCATCTGCAGGCCGACCATGGTCACCATCGTGATCTTAAAGATCATCGAGTGCTGGAATTCCTACGTCTGGCCGCGTCTGATTACCGATGATGAGGCCTACTATCTGGTTTCCAACGGAATCCAGGAGATCCGCGAGAACGGCTTCGGCCGCGAAAATATCCCTGCCATGATGGCGGCGGTGGTGGTGATTTCCGCACCGCTCATTATCCTTTTCCTCTGCTTCAGAAGGCAGATTATGGCAGGGGTAGCGAGAGGAGGAACCAAGGGATGAGACATACGTTTCTGAAATTATATCATGCGGCTATAGCAGGAACTCCTCAAAAAGAAGGGAAGATAGGCGTGAAAAATTAGCCGATGAGAACGGGGAGAGAAAGAGGAGTGATGAGACGGGGAAAAGAAATTGCCAGAAAAGTGACTGCTCTGTCACTTGCGGCGTTGACCTGCCTTACCCTCACCGCCTGCCACGGCTCCCAGGAAACCACTGCCTTCGAGCTCCCGGAGGAATTTGACACCTCCCGCACCTATGAAATCACCTTCTGGGCCAAAAACGATACCAATAAAAACCAGACCGCCATCTACAAACAGGCCATCGAGGATTTTCAGGAGATTTATCCGAATATTACGGTGAATCTGAAGCTCTACACGGATTACAGTACGATTTATAATGACGTCATCACCAATATTGCCACCGGCACCACGCCGAATGTCTGCATCACCTACCCGGATCACATCGCAACCTACCTGACCGGCGAGAATGTGGTCGTTCCCTTAGACGACCTGATGACCGATGAAAAATACGGCCTGGGCGGCAGCGAGGTCCTCTTTGACTCGCCCTCAGTGGACGAGATTGTTCCGGAATTTTTAGAGGAGTGCCTGATCGGAGAGCATTATTACGCGCTGCCTTACATGCGTTCCACCGAGGCCTGCTACATCAACAAAACCTATGTGGAGGCGCTTGGCTATACCCTGCCGGACGTCTTGACCTGGGACTTTATCTGGGAGGTGTCCGAGGCTGCCATGGAAAAGGATGCGGACGGCAATTTTTTAATCAACGGCCAGAAGACGATGATTCCCTTCATCTATAAGTCCACGGACAATATGATGATTCAGATGTTAAAACAGCTGGACGCGGGTTATTCCACCGCCTCCGGCAGCATTGAAATCTTTAATGATACCACAGAGGAACTGCTTTACACGATCTCAGAACATGCCGCCACGGGCGCGTTTTCCACGTTTAAAATTTCCAGCTATCCGGCTAATTTTCTAAATGCCGGCCAGTGCATTTTTGCCATCGATTCCACCGCGGGTTCCACCTGGATGGGGACGGACGCCCCGCTTCTGGATATCAGCGAAGATTCTCTGGTGGACTTTGAGATCGCGGTGATGACGGTGCCGCAGTATGATACGGAAAATATCCAGATGATTTCCCAGGGACCGTCGGTCTGCATTTTTAATAAAGAGGATTCGCAGGAGGTTCTGGCGTCCTGGCTGTTCGTGCAGTACCTGCTCTCGGACGAGGTACAGATCGCCTACGCAGAGACGGAAGGATATGTGCCGGTCACGACAAGCGCCCAGACTTCCGAAGCCTACCAGGATTATCTGTCCCGCAGCGGAGAGGACAACGATACCTATTATGAGGTCAAAATTGCCGCCACGCAGCTTTTGCTGGACAACACGGAAAACACCTTTACCACAGAGGTCTTTAACGGCTCCGCCTCCCTGCGTGACGCCGCCGGTCAGCTGATCGAGAATGTCACCAAATCCGCGCGGCGCAAGGAGACCATCGACGACAACTACATGGAGCAGCTTTTTGACGATATCACATCTCTCTACCGTCTGGATCAGATTTCCACCGTGGACGGGAAGGTGGAGTTGGGACCGCTGCCCTCCACTGCAGTGGCGCTTTTAGCGGCGCTCGCCGTGACCTGGATTTGTATAATTGGATATTTTCTTTATGAAAGGATAAAAAAAATTTCACAGAATCACCATTGAAATATCTTGATAAACCGGTATAATGAGGTTCGTAAGCGGGGAGAAATTCCATGATTTGTCCTGACAGCGCATTTGCTCATAGGTACGCAGGATAGAAATTCTGTAGAATGAGCAGGAAGGAGATTTTGTTATGAAAAAGAAGTTGGTAATGGCACTGGCTCTTTCCATGAGCCTGACGCTTGCCGCCTGCGGCAGTTCCTCCAGTTCCAGCAGTGAGGAAGCGGATACGACCGTAGAGGAGAGCACCGAGGAGACAGAAGAAACCGAGGAGACAGAAGGAACTGAAGAGGCTGAGGCTGAGGAAGCAGAAGCTGAGGAAGTCACCGTGATGACCTATGAGGAGTATGTGGCTGCGGCTGTAGATGATCCGGTTGTGGTGGAAACCTATGTACAGGCAAAGCAGTCCTGGTGGGATGATCAGGCTACCCTGTATACACAGGATGCGGATGGTGCATATTTTATTTATAATGCAACCTGCTCCGAGGATGACTACGCTCTGTTAGAGGTTGGCACCAAGATCCGTGTGACTGGTTATAAGTCCGAGTGGAGCGGTGAGGTCGAGATTATCGACGCAACCATTGAGATTCTGGATGATGATACTTACGTCGCGGATACCGTTGATGTGACCGACCTGCTGGCGGATGACAGTCTCATCGATTATCAGAATCAGTATGTATCCTTCACCGGCATGACTGTAGAGCCTTCTACGGACGCTAACGGCAATGAGGTTGCGTTCCTGTACGGTTGGGATGGCTCCGGCGAGGCCGGCAGTGACAGCGATCTGTACTTCAACGTATCTGTGAACGGTGAGACTTACACCTTCACCGTGGAGTATTATCTGTGCGATGAGACCACCGAGGTATACCAGGCTGTGACTGAGCTGGAGGTTGGTTCTGTGATCGACATGGAAGGCTTCCTGTACTGGTATGAGGGTGTGAACCCGCACATCACCTCCGTGACTGTGGTGGAGTAAGCTTAAACCTTAACGGTTTTACCGGACAATTGAATATCTGATCTGAGAGGGGACTGCCGTATTACGGCGGTCCTCTTTTGTATATTCCGGGATATCATATGGTCATACATATACTGTAACAGCAGCAAACAGAATATCATGAATCACAGAACCGGGCATTTTTTAGTCCTCATCCTCATAAATATGAATACAGAGGGATTTATGCGGGGCAAAATATGAAAACAATATATGTAAAGAAAGTCCTGTCCGGAATATTTTCAGAGAAACACCTGCGCAGAGGGCTGTCGGTGGCGGGGCTGTTTTTGTTTGCGTTTATTCTGGGCGGGATGGCGGCGCGGATTGCGGATCAGAGGATTGTTGAGACGAACCAGAGTGCGGATAATGCAAAGAGGTCCGTGGAAACGGATACTGCAGAGGTGTCTGATTCAGGGCAGGATATGGCGCTTGATCCAACAGCTGAAACCGGTTCTGGAGAAGCGGCAGAATCTGCTTTGCTGCTGGAAACTGATTTTGCAGAGGCTGACACAGCGGAGACTGGCACAGAGGTAATACGATCCGATACCGTCAACTGGGGGCTCGGCTTCGGCGAGGCGGGGACGAAGCCGACCGGCATGGCTACGGTGGAGGAGCTGGCGCAGTATAACGCTTATTTTATGTCAGATACAGAGGAAAAAGTTCTGTACCTGACCTTTGACTGCGGCTATGAGAACGGTAATACAGAGATAATTCTGGATGCCTTAAAGGCGCATGAAGCACCGGCCACCTTTTTTGTGGTGGGCTATTTTCTGGAGAGCGCTCCGGATCTGGTGAAGCGCATGGTGAAGGACGGTCATACCGTGGGAAATCACACTTATAATCATCCGGATATGTCGCAGATTTCCGATATGGCTTCTTTTCAGAAGGAAATGGAGGATAATGCCGCGCTGTTTGAGGAGGTGACCGGGACGCAGATGTCTCTGTATTACCGGCCGCCGCAGGGGAAATACAGTGTGGAGAATTTAAAAATGGCACAGGAGCTGGGCTATGCCACCTTTTTCTGGAGCCTGGCCTATGTGGACTGGTATCAGGACGATCAGCCGACCCATGAGGAGGCCTTCGACAAGCTGTTGACGCGGGTGCATCCGGGCGCGATTGTCCTGCTGCACAATACCTCCTCGACCAACGCTGAGATCCTGGATGAGCTGTTGACGAAGTGGGAGGAAATGGGATATACTTTCAGAGCACTGTCAGATTTTGTGGGATAGTGCCGGTTATGATGACAGGCTTTACATGATTTTTACTCTCAGTCACTTGACAATATGATATCAAATTGATATCATAAAGGAGCAAAACGCAGGAGAAAATCCTGCATGGCTGATGAGAGGAGATAATAAATCATGGAAGAAAAGGTATTAAACAATCGGAAAAACGGGATGGCCTCAATGCTGCTGTTTATCGTCCTGTATGCCGCGGCGATCGCGCTCGTGGTGGTTGCCGGCATACGAATTGCGGAGGAAACGTGGGGCGCGGCGGAGGTTGTCCTCATGGTGGTGGGAATCATTTATCTGTGCCTGGGCTGGATTCCCTTCCTGGGACTGAAGGTCTTAAAACCGCAGGAGGCCATGGTGCTGACCCTGTTCGGCAAATATGTGGGCACCATCCGGGATGCTGGATTTTATTTCGTCAATCCGTTCTGTGTCAGCGTCAACCCGGCGGCGAAGACCCGCTTAAAGCAGAGCGGCGATGTGGATCACTCCGGCCCCATGGCTATTTTAAATTAGGCGGACAATGGTCTGCAGCTGAATATCGGCAGTGACGGCGGCAAAAAGGTTTCTCTGAAAATCATGACCTTAAACAACAACCGCCAGAAGATCAACGATGCCCTGGGCAATCCGGTGGAAATCGCTATCGCGGTGATGTGGAGAGTGACGGACACGGCGAAGGCGGTCTTTAATGTGGATAATTACAAAGAGTACCTGTCTCTGCAGTGCGACAGCGCGCTGCGCAATATCGTTCGGCTCTATCCTTATGACGTGGCGGAGAATATTGATACCACCGGGGACGGAATCGCTGACGAAGGAAGTCTGCGCGGCTCCAGCGATATTGTGGCGCAGCGAATCCGGGACGAGATTCAGAGCAAGGTGCAGGAGGCCGGTCTGGAGGTAATTGAAGCCCGGATTACTTACCTGGCCTATGCGCCGGAGATTGCGGCGGTAATGCTGCAGCGTCAGCAGGCTTCGGCCATCATTGACGCGAGAAAGATGATTGTGGACGGCGCAGTGGGCATGGTCGAGATGGCGCTGGAGCGCTTAAATGAGAAGCAGACCGTTGTGCTGGATGAGGAGCGCAAGGCAGCCATGGTTTCCAACCTGCTGGTCGTGCTGTGCGGCAACCGGGACGCGCAGCCCATTGTAAATTCAGGAAGCTTATATTGATATGGCAGATAACGGAAAAAAGCAGGTGCCGCTGCGCCTGTCGGCAAAACTGTATGATGCGATCGCGGCCTGGGCGGAGGATGACTTCCGCTCAGTCAACGGTCAGATTGAATATCTCCTGACGGAGTGCGTGCGCCAGCGCAAAAAGAACGGCGCCCCGGTGCCGCATGACCTGGACGAGCCGCCGAAGTTTGAGATCGAATAAGATTACTATTCACAGTGGATGCTTTTGCGCACCCGAAGGGCGCCTCGAAGAGAAGCGGCTGTGAATAGTTATTGGTAATCAGCGCTTGACTTTTTTTAAAGCCTGCGTTAAGATGGACAGGACTGAGAACATGTGTCAGTAACTGACTTACCAGGGGTCCACAGAGAGTCGGCGTTATCAGCTGTGAGCGCGGGCGGCCTTTAAGCCGGTGAATTTCAGCATGGGAGTTTTCCGTGAAAAGAGCTGCAGGGTCTTTCGGTTGATGTTTTTTTCGTGACGATGAGAACGGACGGCAGCGCGTTAAGCGGATGTGACCGCCGCATTAAGGCGGATGAAGTGCGGATGTTGCAATGGATATCCGAACATGGGTGGTACCGCGGGTTTACTCGTCCCATATCCTTAGTGGATATGGGACGTTTTTTGTATGATACAAGGGACCAAAGATCAAAAATCGGATGCTTGCATTCGTATTTTTGACCTTGGGGACCGCAACAAACATGAGGAAGGAGCAAATTTGACCGTTCTTCAGGTCAAATTGTGCGGATTCCGAATGTTTGTTAGGATTGCGAAAGCGTATTTTGCGGAGCAATCCGTGTATCATACATGGATTTAATAAAAGAAAGCAGGAGACGATTATGCAGGAGACAAACAGACTGGCGGAAAACATCGCCGCCATCAAGCAGAAAATCCAGGATGGCGCAGAGAAGCTCGACAGCTCCAGGGCGGTTTACGAATTTAAAAAGAGCTTCCTCGACTCCAAGGCCGGCGAGATCAGCCAGCTGATGAAGGAGATGAAAAACATCCCCAAAGAGCAGCGCGCTGACTACGGCAAGGCGGTCAACGAACTGAAGGAATGGGCCGTGCAGGTCTTTGACGAGATGGATGTGAAGCTAAAGGAGGCGGAGTTAAAACGCCGCTACGAGAAGGAAAAGATCGACGTGACCATGCCGGCGGTTGAAACCGAAACCGGAAACCTTCACCCCATCACCCAGATTATTGAGCAGCTGATTGACGTATTCGCGGGTATGGGCTTTGAGGTGTACGAGGGTACCGAGGTCGAGAACGACTACTATAATTTCACGGCGCTCAATACGCCGCAGGATCATCCGGCCAGAGACATGCAGGATACCTTCTATCTCTCCCCGGAATTTCTGCTGCGCACCCAGACCTCCGCGGGTCAGATTCACGTCATGGAGAATAAAAAGCCTCCTATTAAAATTCTGTCCCCGGGCCGCGTTTTCCGTTCCGACGATGACTCCACCCACTCTCCGATGTTCGGCCAGATGGAGGGTCTGGTAGTGGACGAGCATATCACCTTAAGCGACCTTCAGGGCATGCTGGATTTATTTGTGCAGAAAATTTACGGCGAGGGTACCTACACCCGCCTGCGCCCCTCCTACTTCCCGTTCACGGAGCCTTCCGTGGAGGTCGATGTCAGCTGCTTCGAGTGCGGCGGCAAGGGCTGCAGACTCTGCAAGGGCACCGGCTGGATTGAAATTCTCGGCGCCGGCATCGTGAATAAAAAAGTGCTGGAGAACTGCGGCATTGATTCTGAGAAATACAGCGGCCTCGCTTTTGGCATCGGCTTAGAGCGCACAGCCATGCTTAAATATGGAATCAATAATATTAAAACATTATTTGAATCTGATCTGCGCGCGTTGAAACAGATTGATGATAAATGATATTACAGGAACCGCTTCGCGAACCCTGTAATCAGATTTTCGCCTGCTGACGCAACTTTCGATACGCTATATTGCAGGCAGTTCAGTTCAACAGAATTATTATATCATTTCGCTGAGTAAGCAGTGATTATCATGAAAAAAAGGTAAGGCGAGTCTTTGCGATGAGCGACGAGCCGTCCTTTTATTCATGATAGTCACGGAAACTGCGATAAAATAAACAGACAATCGGAGGTTTTCACATGTTACTACCCTTAAGCTGGTTAAGAGAATATGTAGACATAGACGACATTACCCCCCAGGAGCTCGAGAAAAAACTCTTCTCCTGCGGCTTTGAAGTAGAAGAAAAAACAGAACTCGGCCAGGACATTTCCCATGTGGTCGTGGGCCTGGTGGAGAGCTGCGAGCCCATCCCCGACACACATTTGAGCGTCTGCCAAGTCAATGCCGGAGAGCACGGCACCATGCAGGTCTGCTGCGGTGCGGACAACGTCCACACGGGCGGCAAATACCCGCTGGCCCTGCCCGGCGCTACCGTATACGCAACGGCCAAAGACCACAAGACCGTGGAGGGCGTGGCCACCATCAAAGCGGGAAAACTGCGCGGTTATGAGTCTAACGGTATGCTCTGCTCCGGCGTGGAGCTGGGTCTTAATGAGGACCTGTATCCGGGCGCGGACTATTTTGGTCTCCTGGTGCTGCCGGACGACGCCCCCGTGGGCGCTGACGTGAAGCCGCTCGTGGGCCTTGACGACTGGATTTTCGATGTGGGCATCACCGCCAACCGTGCCGACTGCCAGAGCATTTTCGGCATGGCCAGAGAAGTGGCCGCGGTGCTGGAGAAGCCCTTAAAGGAGCCTGCGCTTGATTATCATCCTACCGATGCGGTGCAGGAAGGCTTTCAGGTGACGGTGGAAGCGCCGGATATCTGCCCGCGCTATATCGCGCACTGGGTTTATGACGTGACAATCGGTGAATCTCCGGCCTGGATGAAGAGACGTCTGGCCCTCGTGGGCTTACAGTCCATCTCCAACGTGGTCGATATCACCAACTATATTCTGATGGAATTAGGCCAGCCCATGCATGCCTTTGACGGCGCATACCTGGAGGGCAACGCTATCTGTGTCAGAAGAGCGAAGGAAAACGAGACCATTGTGACTCTGGATGAGCAGACCTACGAGCTCAACTCCAATAACCTGGTCATCTGCGACGGCGTGAAGGCTGTGGCGTTGGGCGGCGTTATGGGCGGCCTGAATTCTGAGATCCGCGACACCACCGCGACCGTTATGCTTGAGGCGGCCAAATTCGCCAGAGACAATATCCGCAAAACCTCCCGTTCACTTGGCAAGCGCTCCGATTCCAGCGCCAGATATGAGAAGGGTGTGGATGAATATACGACCGTGATGGCCATGAAACGCGCCCTGCACCTGATTGAAGAACTGGGCTGTGGCAAGGTGACCTCCACTCATGTGGACGTCAACACCGGCAACAGTGTGGAGCCCAGAGAGATGAAGGCCAGCGTGGAGAAGGTCAACGGCGTTCTGGGCATCACCGTTCCGAACGAGGACATTCTCCGCATTCTGACAAACCTGAATTTTGCGCCGACGATTGACGGCGATGAGCTGACGATTCAGATTCCGGCCTATCGTGAGGACATGGAGTCCTACCCGGATATTTCCGAGGAAATCATCCGCATGTACGGCTACGACCACATCGTGCCCACCTTCATGCCCACCGCTAAGGTGACCATGGGCGGCAAAAATTTAAAACAGAAGGGTGAGCTTGCTTTAAAGAGGGCAGTCTGTGCGACGGGCGCTTACGAGTGCATGCACTATTCCTTCTTCTCTCCGTCAGATCTGGATCTGATGCGCTTTGCTAAGGATGCGCCTGAAAGACAGGCCATTCCGATTTTAAATCCGATTAACGAGGACATGTCCCTGATGCGCACCACCTTAGCGCCACAGATGATCGAGGCCATGGCCCGTAACCAGAAGCGCGGCACCTTGGAAGGTAGACTTTTTGAACTGGCCAATCGTTTCATCCCGAAGTCTCTGCCCCTGACAGACTACCCGGATGAGAAAAAGACTCTCTGTGTGGGTGTGTTCGGGGAGAAGGAATCCTTCTTTACTTTAAAAGGAATCGCCGAGGCGGTAGCGAAAAATCTGTATGTTACTTTCTCCTATGCACCGACCACGAAGCCTTTCCTGCACCCCTATCAGGCAGCGGAAGTCACCTGCAACGGTGAGGCAATTGGTTATTTGGGCACCGTTTCCTACGAGATTCAGAATGAGCTGAGCATGCGCACCCCGGCCTTCGTGATGGAGCTGGACGTGGATATTTTAGAGAAATACTACGAGAACAGGCCTACATTTGAGCCGCTGCCGAAGTTCGAGGAGCAGACAAGAGACCTGGCGCTGGTCATGGATAAGGATATGACCTGCGGCCGGATTGAGGAAGCCATCGTAAGCTGCAGCAACCTGATCCGTGAAATCAGGCTCTTTGACGTCTACGAGGGCGGCCAGGTACCTGCAGGCAAAAAGAGCATGGCCTTTTCCGTGACGTTCCGTCCGAAGGACGAGGAGCTGACTAACGAGAAGGTGGATCAGATTGTGGCGAAGATCTTAAGGAAGCTGGAACACACCATGAATGTGACGCTCCGCTCCTGATGAAAAATGGACATGTCCGCTGACGCGGACATCACATGTATAAATTCCTGCAATAACGAACCTGTCAACAGATGTCTCCGGTTAAAGCCCGGAGACCGCAGAAAGGAGCAGCAATGCAAAAAGTAAAATCAAGTTCCTATTTACAGAGCGTCAAGCCTCTGTTGAAGACCCTGCTTGCGCGGGCGCTTGAGACCTATCCCTACGCTTCCATCCTGGCGGTGGATTCCGAGGCCAATATGTACTCGGTTTCCTCCAACGTGACGAGCATGGGCGAGAACGGCCGTCTTGCCGGCCGTGGTTTTGTCATCAAGGCGTATGACGGCCAGGCCTACGGCGAATATTCCTTCAATGAGATTTCCGAGGATAAAATCGACGATATCCTGGAGCATGTGAAGGAGGTCGTGGCCTTAAAGGACTGCGAGGGCGTGGAAAGCTTAAGCCAGTATCAGATTCTGGCAGACGAGCCCTGCGAGTTCTGTGAGAGCACGGAGTATGAGGTCGGACCGGAGGAATTAGGGGATGAGGAAATCCTGCGCAGGCTGACCGCGTTGAGAGACCGCTGTGTGGCCTATGACGAGAGCGTGATCGACGGCTCGGCTTCCGTGAATTATCAGAAATTCAGCAAGCTGTTTTTATCCCCGAACCGTGACATGGAGCAGAATGTCATGTGGACCAACGGCAACATCCGCATCGTGGTGAAAAAGGACCGCCGCGTCAAAAACAGCGGTCAGGGCTTTTCCAAGCTGGGCGGCATCGAGCTGCTCGATACCATGGGAGAGGCCATCGAGAAGGTCGGCAAAGACGCGGTGGATCTGCTGGATTCCGAGCCGATGGTTCCCGGTGAGTACGACTGTGTCTGCACGCCTCCGGTGACCGGCATGATCGCTCATGAGGCCTTTGGCCACGGCGTGGAGATGGATATGTTTGTAAAGGACAGAGCTTTGGCGAAATACTGCGTCGGCCAGTATGTGGCTTCCCCCATGCTGACCATGCACGACGGCGCTTCCATGCAGGCGAAATTAGAGACCGCCACTTATTTCTTTGATGATGAGGGAACGCTCTCCACTGACACGGTTATTATAAAGGATGGTGTCCTGCAGACCGGTATCTCCGATGCGCAGTCCGCCATGAGCCTGGGCACCGTACCCACCGGAAACGGCAGAAGAGAGAGCTACAAGCGCAAGGCCTACACCCGCATGACCAACACCTGGTTTGAGCCGGGACATGACAAGGTGGAGGATATGATCGCCTCCATCGACTACGGCTTTCTACTGGACAATGCCTCCAGCGGCATGGAGGATCCCAAAAACTGGGGCATTCAGATGATGGTCAATATCGCCAGAGAAATCAAGGACGGCAAGCTGACCGGCCGCATTTTCTCCCCCATCGTGCTGACCGGCTATGTTCCGGATCTGCTCAAATCTATCACCATGATGTCCGGGACGGCCGAGCTGTGCGGCTCCGGCATGTGCGGCAAGGGCTACAAGGAGTGGGTCAAGGTCTCTGACGGCGGCCCGTATATCAAGGCAAAGATCAGACTGGGCTAAGGCAACACGTCAACAGGGATCGGACGGCCGCATTTTCATAAAATGCCGTGCCGTCTGCGGAATGGAGATTATCATGACTGAAAAAATATTAAAGGTATTAAAAGAGCAGCAGATCGACCAGTATTTGCTGCAGGAGACGACCAAGGAGAGCGTCGAGTTATTTTTCATCAAAAAGAACCTGGACATGAGGCGTGAGGAGAATGTGCACAGCTGCTCCGTCACGGTGTATCAGGATTATGAGAAGGACGGCGTAATGCGTAAGGGCGAGGCTGGTTTCTTAGTGGAGGCGGCCACCACCGAGGAGGAGATCGCCGAAAAGTGCAAAAAGGCCTATATGGCGGCCGGTTTTGTGGCGAACCGTTATTATCCGCTGGCCGAGGGTACGAAGCAGGAGCCTGTCGTTGTGGAGAGCGACCTGACGAAGGTGTCATTAAAAGAGGCCGCGGGGATCATGACCAAAGCGCTCTTTGCGGCAGACGACCAGGAGAAGGTATTTTTAAACTCCGCGGAGCTTTTTGTGGAGAAAAATGCCTGCCATATCGTCAATTCCAACGGTGTGGACGTGGCCTACGTCAAATATAACGTGAACGGCGAGCTGGTGGCGCAGTGCAAGGAGCCGCAGGATGTGGAGACGCACGAGCAGTTCTCTTATGACAATCTAAACACGGAAGCGCTGACCGCCCTGGTAAAAGAGGCGTTAAACATGACGAAGGACAGAGCTGTGGCGACCGAGGCGCCCACTACCGGCACCTACGATGTGGTACTCTCCGATGGCTACGCGTCCAGAAATTTCCCTTGTTATCAGGATCGCTGATCGGGAATAAGCATTTTCCAGCACTACTCGGATTTCAAGGTGGGCGATTTCGTCCAGGGCGATCCGGCTGAGGTGAAGGGCTGTCTGCTCAATGTGGACTATGTGCCGACCGCGCCCTACAGCGAGGAGGGCGTCGCCATGAGACAGCTGCCCTGCATTCAGGACGGCGTATTTCAGAACATCCAGGCCGATGTGCGCTTCGCCTCTTATCTGGGCGTACCCACCACCGGCCAGTACAGAAAGATGTCCTGCAAACCCGGCAACGTCAGCTTTGAGGAGATGAAAAAGCATCCCGGCCTCTATGTGGTGAATTTCTCTGACTTCCAGATGAACCCCATGAGCGGCAACTTTGGCGGCGAGATCCGCTTAGCCTATTTAAACGACGGGGAGAAGATCACCCCGGTCACCGGCGGCTCCATCAACGGCAGTATTTTCGAGGCGCAGAAGGACTTCGTCTTCTCACAGGAGACACAGGAGACCTCCAATTTCAGCGGTCCGAAGGCGGTATTGCTGAAAAATGTGAATGTCGCGGGACGGTAAAACGTCGGAACGCAGAGAGACAGCACCGAAGGCTTATAAGGCTGTGGCAACGCAGACCTGACATTCATTAAAAGAAAAAAGGAAAAGGTATGACTCAGTAAACGGGACATACCTTTTCTTTTATTCTGATCAGGAATTCGCCATCGTATACAGCGAATAAAACAGCCCCTTTTTCTCCATCAGTGCTCCGAAATCTCCCTGTTCCGTAAGCGCTCCATCTTTCATGACGAAAATCCGGTCATACTGGCGCAGGAGATTCTCTTCTAAGCGGTGCGTGACGGTGATGGAGGCAATGTCCTTTAAGTGCAGGATCGCCTCGCTGACACTGTGGGCAGTTTCGGCGTCCAGGGCCGCGGTGGCTTCGTCCACCAACAGGATCGGTGTCCCGCGCAGCAGGGCGCGGGCGATGGAGACGCGCTGGCGCTCGCCGCCGGAAAGACCCGAACCGTTCTCTCCGCACAGATAGTCCTCGCCCCGTTCCGCAATCAGATGAGACAGACCGGCCTGACGGATCACGGCGCTCACCTGCCCGGCGGGGAAGTCGCCGAACATGGTGATATTATTGCGGATCGTATCGTTGAATAAAAAGACCTCCTGCCCGATCAGACTCATCACGTTATAAAGGCTGTCCGTGTTGATTTCCTTCAGTTCCAGGCCGTCGAGCAGGATGGAACCGCTGTAGCCTGAATTTGCGCCCATCAGAAGCTGAAGCAGGGTGGATTTGCCGCTGCCGGAGGTACCGACCAGGGCATATTTCTGGCCGGGATAAAGCGTGAGGGAGATATCCTTAAGGACTGCCTTCTCAGGCTCATATCCGAAGGTCACAGACCGCAGGGCAAGCGCCTCATGAAAGCCGTCCACGGTGAAGCTGCCTTCCTCGCGCACATTTTCCTCCGCAATCCGCGCCATCTTTTCCACCAGCCCTCTGGCCGCTTTGAAGTTCGCCCAGTCCTGGGGAACGGTCTGGATGGGCTGCATCAGATAATTGCAGCAGTTGATGAAGATGACAACCGTACCGACGCTCAGCTTCCCCTGTATGGCCAGCGCAACCGCCGCCAGCATGATGCCGCACTGCATGAGCAGGGAGGCGGAGTAGGCTGAGGTGTTTAACAGCTTCTGATACCACCGGCGGGAAAATTTCACGTTCTCCAGGTCGCGGTTTTGCGTCGAAAACAGAGACTGCATGCGCCCTTCTGCCTGAAAGCTTTTGATGACGGAAAAGCCCTTGAGCAGATCCTGCAGGAAAGCCACGAACTGCTCATTCTGGGCGCTCAGCTTCTGCTCGCGTCTGGACAGTCCCTCGCCCATCAGCAGCATGATTGCCAGCGGCAGTATACACAAAAGTATGGCGAAGAGCGTCAGAAACAGATTATAGTGAATCAGGACGCAGAGCGTAATTACAAAGAGGCTGCACATCTCCACCATGCGGAAGCTGCTGTTTAAGTAATTGCTTTCAATGACAGAGGTGTCGTTATTTAAGACAGAGAGGTAGCGGCCGGTGTTTTCTTTTGAAAAAGCGGAAATGCTTTTCATGGTCAGCTTTTCAAAGACCTTCTCCTTGTACTGGCGCATGCCGCGCTCTAAAAAGCGGCTGTGCAGGCGCTCTGAGAGGGCGTCGACGGTGAAGTTGAGGATGAGAAAGAGCGCAATCATGGCGCAGCTTTTCAGAAACTCCGGTATGGTGCCGTCCACCGCGAGATCCATCAGATCGCCGAGCGTGACGGAGAGAAAAATCAGGAGAAAATTGTGGAAGATATCCAGCGCCATAACCGCGGCGTACAGCAGGCGGTTTCCCTGATAAAAGGCGCGGAAATATTCTTTTGCGCCGGGAGTGGATTTCAATGGGCTCATTTTCATGGACCTGCTTTTGGCAGGTTCGGGGTTTAAAGTTCTTGCTTTTATGACAGCCATGGTTTCCTCCTCTGGATCCAGGTATATAAATACAGATCGCTTTTTTCCATCAGCCAGCGGGCAAAATATAAAAAGGGCAGCAGCGCTTCGCTGTTTCGAAGCTGCCAGGCCGTTGTGCCTCCGTTCTCTGTCTCGACTTCGATGGAATAAAGCAGCCCAAGGCCTTTTAACTCGTGAAGCAGGCGGTCCGTTTCCTCCTCGGAAACGTCGACTCCTTTAGCGACGGCTGACGCAAAAATGTAGGAGCTCTGCCGCCTGCCGGCAATCCAGAAAAGAAGCTTCAGTGAATTTTCCTGCCCCAGAAGAGAAAAGAATCTCTGATAGTCCTCAATGGGCGCGAGATTTTGTTTATACCCTCCTTCCGGCTCCGGCAGCAGCAGAAAGAGAGGGAAATCCTCGGCGCACACGGTCAGCAGGATGCCTCTGTCATCTGCCTGCACAGAACGCATCCAGGCGGTTTCCCCGGTCTTCGTATCTTTGATGAAGGCTGTATCCATGACGTGAAGGAGCTTCTGCATATCTTCCGACAGGCCAAAGGCAAATTCCAGCCCGGCCATGGAGGTGATTAAAAGGTCATACAGTTCCCTAATCCGCTTTTTGGGCGGGAAGCTTTTAAGATACCGGGTGAGAGTCTGACTCATATCCGCTCCCGGTCTTTCCTCTCTCCCGAACAAACCATCCAGACTCACTCCCAGCGTGTCCGCGATCAGGGGCAGCAGCTCCACATCCGGCGTGCCGCCGTTTTCCCACTTGCTGACCGCCTGGGAGGAGACGCCCACCAGCGCGCCCAGCTGCTCCTGGGTGAGCCCCTTTTCTTTTCTTAATTCCGCAATTTTATCTCCGATGATCATATACATTCCTCTGTTTCAACTGATGATTGAATGATAACACAATAATCGGTTGGAAACAATGGAGGCGAAATTGAGAAATTGAAACCGGTGGTTGTAAAGATGGATAAGAGCCTCTTTTCATTGTAAAAAAAACAAATCCGGGAAGTAAACTCTTTCCCGGATTTGTATCTTACATATAATGAATTATAGTCGTGATGATACCGCGGCGCGGTCCTCCTCAGAAATCTGCATCATGTCCATGGCCTGCTCGGCGCTCCAGCCCATGGTTTTCATCAGGCTTTTGATATTCTGCACCAGAGCTTCCAGACGGCCAAGCTGCCGCCCCTCCTGGAGTCCCTTCTGCTCGCCCTGGCGCAGAATGGTCTTCGCCTCATATTCCAGAATTTTTCCTCCCATAACAGCCTTCACTTCCTTCCTGATATTCTCGTATCCGGCCGCGAGATTGCCCACGACCTTCTCTGTCATTTCAATAATCGTCTTTTTATAGTATGTACTGAGCTGCTCATGATATTCAAGATCATTCAGATGCCTCATAATCATCTGGTAGTCCGCTTTCAGCGTATTCAGCTTTTCTTCATTGGCATTGTATTCCTGCAGTTTCCTGTCGTAAGTGAAAATGTAAAACGGCAGCAGGAACAGAAGGTTTTTCTGCAGTAAATCATCCAGTGTATATTGCTGCATCTTTATCACTGGGATGTCATAAGTAAAATGCTGCTCCCTGAACTGAAAACGGATGTGCATCTGCTCCGGGGTGTTCCTCGTGCTTCTTAAAAAGAGAATGGCACAGTTGGGAATTGTTACTTCCAGGGTGTCACCTGAAATCTTCCCTTCATCCAGTGCGACCTGGGTAGAATACTCAAATATCCGTACCAGCATACTGCTGTCGGGATTCGTCTGACATTCCAGCAGGTACTTCCCAATTTTAGCTCCAATAATAGAGAAGCTTGCGTCCGTAATCCGCTTGTCTTCGCCGCCGTCCTGTTGGTTCAGGAAGTGTTCATTGGGAGAAAATACAACCTCTTCTTCTCCAGTATAATTTTCACCGAACACTTCGTTGACCAGCTGGATGACCAGTTGTCTGCAGTCATTTAAGAGGGTACGGAACACATCATCGTATGGAGTACCGATCTGTACTCCAGTGTCTTTGCCGGCTTTTTCAGCCATCGGCATCACCGCCTTTTTCGTATTGTCGCCAGCTTGCGGCGCAATCTTCTGGAGTACAGTTTTATATTAACATAGTACAGGAAAATCCGCAAGATGGGTTTTACGAATCTCCTTCCGGCACTTAATACCACTATCCCGGTATACATTTATCGAAGCCCTTTACTTTTGTTTATAAATGTTTTATATATTAAAAATGAATGCAGACGATGCTTTTGAGCCGGTCGGCGCTAAAAGTGCGCGGCGGCCGTCTGAGTGGGAAACTCTTAAAAACCGGGAGATAATGGGTGAAATGAATAAACAGAAGCTGATCGAAGGTACAAAGACGTATCTGACGATTACGGTTGCGGCCGTGCTGATGGATATTGGGATTTACTTTTTCAAGTTTCCCAATAATTTTTCGTTTGGAGGCGTTTCCGGTCTGTCAGTCGTTTTAAACGATCTGCAGAGCGTGTTTTCTGCGTCACAGATCAACCTGATCATCAACATGGCGCTGTTAATTATAGGCTTTGTGATTTTGGGCAGGGATTTCGGAATCAAGACCGCATATGTGACAGTCCTGTCATCCATTCTGCTGAATGTGTTTGAGGCGGTATTTCCGATGGAGGAGCCCCTGACCGATCAGCCGGTGCTGGAGCTGGCCTTTGCCATCATGCTGGCGGCCCTGGCTGCGGCGATGCTTTTTAATGAGGACGCCTCCGGCGGCGGCACGGACATTGTCGCCATGATTGTGAAAAAAATACTCCACCATGAACATCGGTACGGCGCTGCTGGTGGTGGACGCGGTGATTGTGGCGGCCTCGTTCCTGGTGTTTGATATGGAGACAGGTCTTTTCTCTGTCTGCGGCCTGGTGGCCAAGACACTTTTCGTGGACGGCGCGCTCGACCGCCTGAAGCTCTGCAAATATGTCACCGTTGTCTGCAGTGAGCCGGATCCGATCTGCGACTATATCCGGGACACGCTGCCCCGCAGCGCCACACTTTATCAGGCGGAGGGCCTTTACAGCCACCAGCATAAAACCGTCATTCTCTGCGCCCTTGACCCCAAACAGTCCGTGCTGCTGCAGAGATACATCCATAAAGTGGAGCCCAGCGCCTTCATGATGATTACCAAGAGCAGTGAAATTATCGGGAAGGGCTTCTATCAGGGGGCGTGATACGCGCAGACGTCGTTTAAACAGCAGCGGTCGCAGTAGGGCTTCGTCCTGGCTGTGCAGACCGCTCTTCCGTGATCCACGAAACGGTGGCAGAGGTCGTTGCCCTCTTCGGGCGGAATGATATCCCGCAAAGCCTTCTCCACCTTCGCGGGTTCTTTGATGTTGTCCACCAGGCCGATGCGGTTGGCGAGGCGGATGCAGTGGGTGTCGGTGACGATGGCGGGCTTGCCGAAGTCGTCCCCCAGAATGAGGTTCGCGCTTTTGCGGCCTACGCCGGGAAGCTTTAAAAGCTCCTCCATGGCGTCGGGCACCTTCCCGCCGTAAACATCCCGCAGCATTTTCATGCAGGCGCTGATGTCCCTGGCTTTGCTGTGACCGAGGCCGCAGGGGCGCACGATCGCCTCAATATCGGCCACGTCAGCATCCGCCAGTGCTTCCACAGTCGGATATTTCTCATACAGCCCCTCCACCACGACATTCACTCTGGCGTCAGTGCACTGCGCCGCCAGCCGGACGCTGACCAACAGCTTCCAGGCGTCGTCATAATCCAGGGTGCAGTTCGTGTCGGGGTATTCTTTTTTCAGGCGCTCAATGACGATGAGCGCCAGTTCTTCTTTTGTCATGGAGTTTCTTCCTTATTTTTCATTGGATGATCGTTGATCCCCTGGACTGCTTCATACTTCGTGTTTTTTGGCAGTTCCGGTATCAGCATTATAGCAATTCCGATCTGGAAAAGCAACCGGGCTTTTCCAAACAGTCTCTTTACTGTCAGGGTTGACGAACAAAAATCTGCGGCTTATAATCTTCTTTAAAGCAGTGTGAATGAAAATCGCGTCAGCAAGATAAACGGATGGTGACGCCTGTGTCAGAATAGCGGCCAGATTTGTTTTTTTTCAGAAAGGGTAAGATATGGAACCGACAGTAAGTATTATTGTACCGATATATAACGCGGAAAAGACGCTCGCGCGCTGCGTAGAGAGCGTCTTAAAGCAGGCATACCGGGATTTTGAGCTGATATTGGTCAATGACGGCAGCAGCGATTCCTCTGCGGAAATCTGCGATTCATTTGCAAAAGATGACAGCCGTGTCAGAGCGATTCACAAAGAAAATACCGGTGTCTCGGACACGCGCAACCAGGGCATTGCCGCGGCGCGCGGCACCTATGTACAGTTTATCGACAGCGACGACTGGATTGCGCCGGACGCGGTGGGGCTTTTCGTGCGCACGATGGAGGAGAATGACTGCGACATGGTCATCACGGATTTTTACCGGGTGAACGGGGAGCGCGTCTCACAGAAAGGCGCGATAGATACGGACGGCCTGATGGACCGGGCCACCTTCGCGCAGTATATGATGCAGAAGCCGTCGGATTTTTATTACGGCGTTCTGTGGAATAAGCTGTTCAAGCGCTCCATTCTTAAGGAGCATGAGATGAAGATGGATACCTCCATCAGCTGGTGCGAGGATTTTATTTTCAATCTGGAATATATTCTTTATGTAAATAAAATCTACGCGCTCAAGGTGCCGATCTATTATTATGTAAAGACGAAGGGCTCCCTGGTGTCGCAGGGCATGAGTATGAAAAAGACCATTCAGATGAAGCGGATGGTGTTTGCCTACTACAATAATTTCTATAAGGAAGTCTTAAGTGAGGAGGATTATGAAAAACGCAGGCTCTCCGTCTACCGCTTTCTGATCGACGTCGCCGCGGATGGGACCATTTCTCCGATCGCCAATTATAAGCTGGGCGATGAGCGGACGAGTGTCAGTGACAGCGTCCGGACGGGCGAGGGGTTTTTCTTTGATATGTACCGTGAAATCAAAGTGCTGGAAAAGCTCTTTGATGTGGTGGCGCTGCGCAATGAGCTGCAGACGGACGATGTAAAGGTCCTGTTTTATCTCCATGAGTCCAGGGTGGACTGCACATTTAAGGAAACAGCGCGCATTCTGAATATGTCGCGGACACAGCTGTCTGCATCCTTACAGCGGCTGACGACGAAGGCACTGATCAAAGCGCCGGAGAAGCCGAAAAAGGCGGAGAAGGCGGCACTGAAGGAGAAGGAATCTGAGCTGCTGCAGGCAGCCGCGCAGGAGGCGGAGAGCGCACAGACCGTCAAAGAGGAAGAGAAGAAAAAGAAGAAGCGCCGCCCGGATATCAAAAAATATGTGATTTTGCCGGAGGCGGAGGGGATCCTTTCGGAGATCATGTCGGCTCTCTCGGATTTTGAGCAGATTCAGTATGAAGGGTTTACCTTAGAGGAGATCGAGGAGTGTGAGAGGCTCAATGCACGGCGCAATGAGAATATTCGGAAGATGCTGGAGTGAGCATCTTCCTTTTTTGCAATTCGTCCCTCGAATCCAACAATTCGTCCCCAAATCCCCTTAAAATTCATTTCCTGTGTTACCATATCCTCAGAAAGGAAATGGGAGGAACATCATGAACACATCCGATACGGAAAAATCCAAACCCAGATACAATATGTGGCAGAACAGCGCCTGGATGGTGCAAAATGCCTGGCGGGTGCATAAAAGCGTCCTCTTTCTGGTGCTGGCCCTGGCTCTTGTGACGGTAGGAATCACCACTGCGCAGACTCTGGTCGCGCCGGTAATTTTAGAGAAGGTGGAGGAAGCGGTGCCGCTTCAGGAGCTGTGCCTGACCATTCTCGGCTTTACGGCGCTGCTGTTTCTTTTGAATGGTCTGAACGGATACATCGCAGATAATACCATCTATGGCAGAATTGCCGTGAGAATAGATATTATCAAGATGATCAACCGAAAAAGCGCGGACACCTCTTATCCTAACCTGCTGGACACAACCTTCCTTCAGAGAAGGAAGAAGGCAAACTGGGCGACCGAGGGAAACAACAAGGCTGCCGAGGCCATCTGGGCCACCTGGGAAAAAATCCTGGGCGCACTGCTCGGCTTTATCGTATACCTGGTTCTGCTCTCCGACCTGCATCCGGGGCTTCTATGCCTGGCGGCAGCCACCGCGGCGGCGGGGTATTTTGTCAATAAAAAGGTGAATAACTGGAGCTATGTGCACAAGGATGAGGAATCCGGATATTTAAGCCGGATGGATTACACCGGTAAGGCCACGGTGGAGCGCAGATACGCCAAAGATATCCGGATTTTCGGCCTGCAAAGCTGGATTGAGGAGGTCTGGGAGAGCGGCTACCGCCTGTACCGTGATTTTCAGGTCAGAAAGGAGCGGCACCGCCTGTGGATCAATTTCGCGGATATGCTCTTAAGCTTTTTAAGAAACGGCGTGTCATACGCTTACCTGATCTGGCTGACCATTTCAAAGGGATTGACTGCGTCGGAATTTCTGCTGTATTTTAACGCTCTCAGCGGGTTTACGGAGTGGGTGAAGCAGCTGTTAGAGCAGCTTGGCACGCTTAATACGCAGAGCCTGGATTTAAGCATGCTGCGGGAATATCTGGAATGGCCGGAGCCCTTCCTCTTTGACGAGGGGAAGCCTTTGAGCGGGGACAGAAACGGCAGCTATGAGCTGAAGCTGGAGCATGTTTCCTACCGCTATCCGGAGGCAAATGAGGATACCATCCGCGGCATTGACCTGACCATAAAGCCCGGGGAAAAGCTGGCGGTGGTTGGCTTAAACGGCGCGGGCAAGACTACGCTGGTGCGGCTCTTGTGCGGGTTCCTCGACCCCACGCAGGGACGGGTGCTTTTAAACGGCGAGGACATCCGCCAGTATAACCGGAGGGATTATTATCAGCTGTTTTCGACGGTATTTCAGGATTTCTCCGTGCTGGACGCCACGGTGGCACAGAATGTCGCCCAGCGTGTGGACGGCTATGAAAAGGAAAAAGTGACGACCTGCCTGAAAATGGCCGGCCTGACAGATAAAATCGCTTCCCTGCCGAAGGGCGTCGACACCCAGATCGGACGAAATATCTATGAGGACGGGGTGGAGCTTTCCGGCGGCGAGACGCAGCGCCTGATGCTGGCCAGAGCCTTATATAAAGACGGCCCCATTCTGGTGTTGGATGAGCCGACCGCTGCCCTCGATCCCATCGCGGAGAACGATATTTACTTAAAATACAATGAAATGACTTCCGGCTGCACCTCCCTGTTCATTTCTCACCGCCTGGCCTCCACCCGCTTCTGCGACCGAATCATTTACATGGATCACGGGCAGATTTTAGAGGAAGGAACCCACGAGAGCCTGCTGGCGGCGCAGGGCGGATACGCAAATCTTTTTGAAGTGCAGAGCAGGTACTACACGGAAGGAGGAGAAGAGCATGGAGCAGAATGAAAAACAATTGTCCTTCAAAGACGCTCTGGACCGAAATCTGAGGGGCTGGAAAATTATATGGAACTATCAGCCGAAGCTGATGATCGCTTTTTTACTGCAGGCTGTTTTTGACGGCCTGGGCCCTTATGTGACAATTTATCTGTCGGCTTTGATTGTCGACGAGCTGGCAGGGGAGCGCTCCCCGGAGAGGCTTACCTTTCTCGTGATAGTCTGCCTGCTTGCCTCCGCAGCGGTGTTGATCGGCAGAGGTGCCCTGGGCCGGTGGGCGCAGGCGGAATCCGACTGCTTTTATCATCTGGAGGAAAAAATCTACATGGACAAGGCCGCCTCCATGGAGTTTGCCCGGATCGACAGCCAGAAGACCTATGATGTGTATTCGCAGATGAAACAGAACAGGCAGTGGATGAGCTATGGACTTTACCGGGATGTGTGGCACTTGCCGCAGTTGCTTAAGTCTTTGTTGCAGATTATGGGAGGCATTGGCCTGTCGGTGACGTTATTCTTAAAAAAAGTTCCGGCGGATCACGCACTTTCTTTTTTAAACAGTCCGCTGGCCGCTGTGGTTTGCCTGGGACTTATGCTTCTGATTGCTGTACTGTCACCGTTTCTGAGCAACCTGTCGGAAGGGTACTTGGTCCGGTACGCGCCGATGGCAAAGCTGGGCAACCGGCTGTTTGGGGCCTTCTTTTTCGCAACGCAGGAAGGAAAGCGGTGCGCGGATATGCGCATGTATCGACAGAATCAGAATGTGATCGATCCGCTGATGAATTTATCAGATTCCTTTATGCCGGGCAGCGCCATCGCGAGGTGGTCCAAGGGTCGGAAGGGGATTCTGGCAGGTCTGTCGAAGGCTGTCTCCGCCATTATGACCGGTGTAGTTTACCTTTTCGTATGTCTGAAAGCCTGGGCGGGCGCCTTCGGCGTGGGCATGGTGACGCAATATGTGGGCGCCATCACGAGACTGTTCGCGGGGGTCGCGGACTTTCTGGAGGCATGCGGGAATCTCAGGGCGAACGCCTCCTTCCTGGACACCACCTTTGAGTACCTGGATCTGCCCAATGAAATGTACCAGGGAAGCCTGACCACGGAGAAGCGCTCCGACCGGAACTATCAGGTGGAATTTAAAGACGTTTCTTTCAAATATCCGGGCAGCGAGACCTGGGCGCTGCGCCATGTGAATATGAAATTTCAGGTGGGCAGCCGCCTGGCGGTCGTGGGGCAGAATGGCTCCGGCAAGACGACCTTTATTAAGCTGCTCTGTCGGCTCTACGACCCGACCGAGGGCGAGATATTGTTGAATGGAATCGATATCCGCAAATACCGCTACGAGGATTACATTCAGATTTTTTCCGTGGTATTTCAGGACTTCCAGCTTTTTGCCCTGCCGCTTGGAGAGAATGTGGCGGGCAGCAGGCACTATGACAGGGCTGTGGTTTCCGACTGCCTGCAAAAAGCGGGCTTCGGGGAGCGGCTGTCCCACATGGAGAAGGGGCTGGACACTTATCTGTATAAAGATCTGGACAAGGAAGGCGTGGAGATTTCCGGCGGCGAGGCGCAGAAGGTCGCTATCGCGAGAGCACTTTATAAAAACGCGCCGTTCTTAATTCTGGATGAGCCGACCGCGGCCCTCGACCCCATTGCCGAGGCGGAAATCTACGGAAAGTTCAACGAAATCGCCTCGGACAGGACGACGGTCTACATCAGCCATCGTTTGTCCTCCTGCCGCTTCTGTGATGAAATCGCGGTCTTCGATGCGGGCGCGGTGGTGCAGGAGGGCAGCCACGAGGAGCTGCTTCAGGACGCGGACGGGAAGTATTATGAGCTGTGGCACGCGCAGGCGCAGTATTATACCGAGGAGGCGGTGCGGGTGCTGTTAGGGTGAGTGCATATTTGCCCGAACTCTTCAACAATAATAACTGATCTTTTTGAAGTAGGAATACCATCTGTTTTCGATATCTGAATGTCTTGCTTCTATGACATCCATGATAACTCTTAATTTCCTTGCAGGTATTTGAGAATTATTATTGCTCAGCAGACATTTTCCACTTTTCGTGATCCATATTTTGGTAGCGCTTTCAGATGGATATCCTTCTGAAACATGCACATGAACCGGTTCCAGGGGATCACTTTCATTTGACCAGAAATAAATAAGGTAAGAACCTACTTTAAAAATTTGAGGCACGGTCGAACCCTCCTTCTCTGGCAAGGCGGATAATAATATGAGCTACGGATTCCAGATATTCCTGGAGGTGTTTGATTTCTTCTTCGGAGAAGCCGTCAATGTCAGCCCATCTGTAAGAGGGTAAATAACATGCAGCAGAATGAAATCCTCCGTATACAGGTTTTTCAAAGTATACTTTTACAGTCTCTGCACTGTTTTCCATATAAGCATCTGAGTGAACAACTTCAGTTTTATCTTCGAGCGTCATAAATGGATACATCATAATCTTACAAACCTTTCCGGGAAAATATTGAATCAAATGTTCTATATGTGTGATTATACCTTTTGAGAAGCTTCATTTCAACTCTTTTCAGGTTAAATCAATAATCGCCCGGTTTAAGCCCTCATACGCGCCCCTGGGCAGCGGCAGCGCCGTGCCATCAGCAAGGATGACCTCCTTTTTGGTGACGCGGCGCACCTGATTCAGATTGATAATATAGGCGCGGCCCACGCGCAGAAAGCTCTCGTCGAGCTCCTTCTCGAAATCGCTTAAGGTGCGCCTGACGGTATATTCCTCCCTGGCGCAGACCGTCACATAATTCTGGTGCACCTCCAGATAGCGGATTTCATAAAAGGGAATCCGCACCATCTCGCCGGAGATATCCAGAATAAGGCTGCGTCCGGTCTGCCTGCACTTCTCGACGGCGCGGTCTAAAACCTGAAAGAGCTTCTCCTGATTTAAGGGCTTCATCAGATAATGCAGCGCCTCCACCTCGTACCCCTCCGCGATATAGTCGGAGTATCCCGTGACAAAAATAATCTGCACCGCCTGATTCTCCCGGCGGATCTGCCTCGCCAGCGTGACGCCGTCCATGGCGCCCATCTCGATGTCCAGTAAAAGGATGTCGAAGTCCTTTTCCTCCGCGTAGCGGAATAAAAAGCTCTCCGCGGAAGGGAAGGATTCGATGCGGACGGTTGTCTGCCGTTCATCAGCCCACTGCTCAATCAGCCGGATATCATATTGTAAATCGATCGGGCTGTCGTCACAGACCGCGATGTGGTAAGCCATGGCGGTTCCTCCTTTCTACACTTGCGGTATCAAAATCTCCGTCGTAAATGCCCCGTCCTCGCTGTTGCGGCTTAAGTACCCGTCCAACCGCTCGATGATCGTGTCGATGCGCACCAGCCCGAAGCCGTGGCCCTCACCCTTGGAGGTCTTGAACAGGCCGCCCTGTTTTTTCTGCTTTTTCACAGCCGTAAAATTCGTAAAGGAAATATAAAGCTGCGTATTTTTCATCTCCATATAGACGCGGATCAGCCGCTTGTCCGGCGGCAGAGCCATGCTGGCCTCGATGGCGTTGTCAAATAAGTTGCCGATGATACAGCACAGATCCAGCTCGGACATTTTGAACTTCACCGGAATATGGGCGTCCACCGACACCGGGATGTCCTTCGACTGCGCCAGCGAAATCTTGCTGTTTAAAATGGCGTCCGCCATGGAGTTGCCGGTCTTCACCACTGTATCCACCGTATTTAAATCCGTATCCAGCATATCCAGATAAGAGCGGATCGCCTCCAGGTCGCCGTTCGCGGCATACGCCTTCATGGCCTGGATGTGATTGCGGTAATCATGCCGCCAGCCCCGCATCTGCCGGTACATATTTTCCACTTCCTGATAGTGGGTCTCAATCAGCTCCCGCTGGTAGCGGTCGAGCTGCTGATCAATCTTTTTTTCCCAGAATGACATGTCTGCGCCTCCTGCTTCTTTCATTATAAGAAGTCCGGAGGTCTTAAGCAAGTGAAATTTCAGACAGAGAATGGCTCAATCTACATATCCCTTTTATATTAGGAAGAAAAAGATCTGAAAAGAAACGCGTTTTCAGGTCTTTTTGGGTTCTTGTATTATAGAATTTAGCGTACCTGTTACGGAGGTAAAACCGCCGGGTAAGCGCCCGCAAAACCGCGGGGTCAGGGGATTCCTGACTGCTTATTAAAAAAGAAAGAGAGGTACGAAAGATGAAAACAGGCAGTGAAAACATTCGCAGAAGGACGGATGGAAGATGGGAGGCCAGAATTGTGATCGGCAGCCCGAAGAACGGAAAGACCAATTACAAGTATCTGTACGGTAAAACGTATGAGGAAGTTCTGGACAGGAAACGGCAGTTTCTTTCAGAGGAAGGCATAAGGGGAGCGCTTTTGCGCCAGACCGTGTCCGTAAGCCCGTCCGCCCGCAGGCCAGTGAGAGCCTTGGGAGAAAGGGCTTCTGCAAATCCGGAAGCGGAGGAAAACCAGATCGAAGACGAGACGTTATTCCGGTACGCGGCGAAGGAATGGCTGCGGTATAAGGAATCTGCCGTCAGGGAATCCACGCACGCCTATTATTCATTTGTAGTCACAAACCAGCTGCTGCCCGTACTCGGCGGTATTGCGCTGACGGAAATCACTTCGGATATCATTTCAGAATTCCTGAATGAGAAAAAAGCGCATGGACGCAAGGAGGACGGCAGCGCTCTGGCGCCGAAAACTGTGGCGGACATGAAGGTCATTTTAAAGCAGATTTTAAACTATGCGAAGGAAAAGGGCATGATTGAGGCCGTTCCGGCCTGCCCCGCTGTTCCTGTCAGGCAGGGGACGATCCGGGTGCTGACCAGGCAGGAACAGAGGCTGGTAGAGCAGGCGGCGCTGGCGCTGGATAAACCTTTTGCGCTTGGGATTTTGCTTTCTCTTTACGGGGGCTTAAGGATTGGCGAGGTCTGTGCCCTGAAATGGGGCGATTTTGATTTCCGCAACGGAACGATCCGCATCAACAAGACGGCAGCGCGCATTCAGAACCTGGAAAACGGGAAGGTGGTGGGCACCAGGCTTGTCATCGGCAAGCCCAAAACTGACTGCTCTCAGCGCACCGTTCCCCTGCCGGAAACGGTTCTGCAGTATTTCAAAGAGCGGCGCGCGGAGGATACGGCGTACGTTCTGACCGGCACGGAAAAGCTCATGGAGCCCAGATCCTGCCTGGCGCGCTTTAAGCGGTTTTTAAAAAGGTGCGGTGTGGAGGATCACACCTGGCACAGCCTGCGTCACACCTTTGCGACACGCTGCGTGGAGAGCGGCGTGGATATCAAATCTTTAAGTGAAATCATGGGACATGCTGACGTGGAAATCACGATGCAGCGCTATGTGCACCCGTCCATGGACACGAAGAAGGAGCAGGTCAATAAGCTGCCGTGTTTTGCGAGGGAGTAAAAAAGCGCAAAAAAATACTCTAAGGAAGTCCCTTAAAGATAATTCGTGGTCTTTTTATGCTTTTCCTAGTTAAAGTTAAGTGTACTACTTTCTCAGGTATCCGTCAATGCAGTTTTTAAAAATAATTTCGACTTTTTTTTCGCTAATTTTAAGAGTTCAGGGACGGTAATCGGGGAAAAGAACCGGCGGAATTTTACCGGTGCAGGCAGTAAAGACACTGCGTTCTGTGATCAGAAGGGCCGGGGCGGTTATCAGGCCCGGACATTTTAAGCAAAAGGAACAGCCTAAGAAGCCCACGCAGTCGCAAAAAGTGGTCTGAAAAGTGGTCACAAGTCCGCTGAAAATGTCGCATTTGCCTGATTTTCGGGCAAAAAGTGGATATATACGGTAAGGGACTTCCTTACAGAACATTTTCAGTGGTCAGATGGCTTTACAACACAGGACGGTGCGCAGGCTAACGCCCGCCGCCCGTCCATAGACTTTCATCGTATGCAAGGCTGGCATATTGGTCTGGAGCAATATGCCGCCTTCGTATAGATTCCCTGAAACGAGAACAGTTCATCTCCATATCGCATGGAGTGTGCTCGCACTTCGTTTCGGAAAACACATTTTCAATATTTTTATGGAGGAAACGAAAACCATGCGAAAAATGAAGAAACTTGCCAGCCTGCTGCTGGCGCTGGTTATGGTGTTGTCGCTGAGCGTCACTGCGATGGCGGATGAACCGACGACGTATACCATTACCATCAATAACTCCACTGAGGGTTATGAGTATACTGCATACCAGATTTTTAAAGGCGATCTGCTCGTGACCACGACTACAGATGCCGATTCTGGCGAGACCACCACAACAACGACATTGTCCAATGTTGAGTTTGGCAGTGCTTTAAGTGCAACTGACCAGACTGCTTTGCTGGCCTATTATGCGACAACATTAGGCACTGACTATGAAAGTAGTGCTGCTGGCTTGGCTGCAGCTCTTGCTGAAGGAAAAATTACTGCTGCTGCATTTGCGGCTCAGGTTGCGACTTACGCATTAACATCCGCTGGAACTTCCACCTACAACAAAAATACTTCTGATCCGGATGCTTCCAATTATACAGTTAATGTTACTGGAGCGGGCTACTATCTGGTTAAGAACACCAATGTACCCGATGAGGATGGCGCATATACAAGCTATATTCTGTCGGTTGTTGCAGATGTGGCTGTAGAAGCCAAGGCAGATATCCCTTCCTCTGACAAAACGGTTGGCGATGTCAATGATTCTGACAACACTACTGCACAGGGAGATACTGATTCTGCTGATTACGATATTGGCGACAGTGTTCCCTTCACTCTGACAGCTACTTTGCCTACCAACTATGGTGACTATACAACTTATCAGCTGACATTTCACGATACCCTGTCCTCTGGCCTGAGCTTTAATAATAATGTAGTTGTTAAGGTGGGAACTACCGTTGTTGCTCCTTCCTGCTATACAGTCGCTACTGGCTCAGATTTGACGGACACCTGCAGCTTTGAGGTTCAGATCAGTAATACTAAGGCCTTAACAGATGCCGATGGTAATGCCATTTCCCTGAGCGCTGGGGATACTATCACTGTTGAATACACTGCAACTTTGGAAACTGGGGCTTCTTTTAAAGAGACCAACAAGATGCACATTGAATACTCCAATAACCCCAATGATGGCAGCAGTGGAGAAACCGGCAATACTCCTGATGATACCACAACTGTTTTCACTTTCACTCTGACCGTGAATAAGGTTGATGCGAAGAAAAATCCTCTGAAGGGTGCCGGATTCACTTTATATAAGTATGATGCCGATACGCAGGCCTATGTTGCAGTAGGCTCCGAAGTTAAAGGCACTGATCTGACTTCCTTTACATGGAAAGGTCTGGATGATGGTCAGTATAAGCTGAAAGAAACCACAACTCCTGCTGGCTATAACACCATGGATGATGTTGAGTTCTATATCGTGGCTACCCATACTGAAGATGGGCTGACTTCCTTGAAGGTAACGTCGGACGCTGCAGGCACGACTGAGATTGATGGTTATACCGAAAGCCTTACTGATGGCACCATCACTGCTGACATCGTAAACTACAGTGGTTCCATCCTGCCCAGCACTGGTGGTATCGGTACCACGATCTTCTATGTGGTTGGTACACTCCTTGTTCTTGGCGCAGCTGTAGTTCTGATTACCAGAAAGCGCATGAGCAGAGAGGTGTAATTTGTCAGATTGTACATAATGAGAAACGATATGCACTCGTTTACATTACGCGCTTGATTTATGAAATACCTGTCCCGGCCTTTGGGCTGGGATGGGTATCCCCAAGAATTTGGTTCTCTGTTTGTTGTTCGCTGCCCGTCGCCGACCAGACGGGGGCAGGTAGCTAAGAGCAGGCAGATATCTGACTGAGGAGAGACTGATGGAAACATGAAGCAATATCGGGGAAAAAGACAGAAGAGAAAAAGCGACCGTCTGACGACTATTATTCTGGTTTGCATATTTTTCGCCGGCGTCATTATCCTGGCGTATCCTTCGGTGAGTAACTGGTGGAATGGACAAGTTACAACGCGAGCGGTTGAGAATTATGAAGCAGCAATAGCTGCCATGCAGGAGACGGATTATACATCTTATTTTGAGGCGGCGCAGGCCTACAACGAAACGCTTGCGAAAATCGGCTCCGCCAAAACAATTACATCTCCGGATCTGGTGGACGAGGACTACTGGGATCTGCTGGACGTCAGCGGTACCGGCGTGATGGGGTACGTTACGATTGACAAAATCAACGTCCAGCTGCCGATTTACCATGGAACGGATGCGGGGGTTTTACAGATTGCGGCCGGACATCTGGAGGGCACGAGCCTGCCGGTGGGAGGGGAGAGCACTCACTGTGTGATTTCCGCACACAGAGGTCTTCCGAGCGCTTTGCTCTTCACCAACCTTGACCAGCTGGAGGTCGGCGACACCTTCACCATCACTGTTTTAAATCAGGTGATGACCTACGAGGTGGATCAGATATCCATTGTGCTGCCGGATGAGCTTGAAAACCTCTATATTGAGGAAGGCAAGGATTACTGCACGCTGATGACCTGTACCCCCTACGGGGTCAACAGCCACCGGCTTTTAGTGCGGGGCGTGCGTGTGGAGAACGCGACACAGACGCTGATCCATGTGACCGCGGAGGCCTATAAGGTTGCACCGCTTCTGGTCGCGCCGGTGCTGGCGGTGCCGCTGGTGGTGATTTTGCTGATATGGCTTATGGTCACGACCAGGAAGGGCAGAAAGCCTCGCAAAGCCGCAAGAAAGAGGCAAAGCGTTCATGAATGGGAAACCCAATCAAACAGATTTGACAACCCTGTCAAACATGGAGGGAATGATGATGAAATATAGGAATGGACTTGTAAAAAAAGCTGCCGCCCTTTTGCTGGGACTGGCCATGACTGTCGCCAATATGACGGTTGTGAATGCTGCCACAGCACCGGACCTGGATCTGACCAAGACCGGTTCGATTGCGCTGACGCTTAAGGATGCGGATGGTGTGACAGTATCCGGCGGAGCCGTGACTGCCTATGAGGTGGCGAAGCTGTATCTGGATGACGGCAACATGGCCTACGCGTACACGGACGGCTTTGGCGACTGCACGGTGGCGCTCGATGTGACGGATACCACACTGGCCTCCTCGCTTGTCTCCTACATGAGCGGGTGCACAATCACCGGCACCGAAAAGAGCGTAGCCTCTGACGGAACGGTCAGCTTCACTGATCTGGAGCTGGGTTTATACCTGATTGTACAGACGATTGAATCCGCGGATTATGAGACCATAAGCCCCTTTGTGGTGACTCTGCCGATGGAAGAGGACGGTGTGTGGGTATATGCTGTGAACGCCAGTCCCAAGGTTGGCACCGTGACGCTGACGCCGGAGGAACCGGGCGAGCCGGAAGAGCCGGAGGAGCCGACAGAACCGGAGGAACCAGTGGTGCCGGAAACGCCGCAGACACCGGCGGAGCCGATTTTGCCGCAGACGGGACAGCTCAACTGGCCGGTACCGGTGCTTTTGATCGGCGGTTTCATCCTGCTGATTGCGGGCGTTGTGTTAAAGAATTCCGATAAAAAGAACAGACGCTATGCCTCATAAGAACAAAAGAGCTGTGTCCAGACGCAGGCGCAGGAGGCTGGGGACGCTGTTCATAGCGTTGGGCAGCCTGATGCTTTTAGGAGCGGTCGGGCTTTTGGCCTATAATGCGTGGGACGACTGGCGGGCCGGTACGGCGGTGGTGAAAATCCAGGATGCGCTGGACTCAGCCATGGAAGACCGCAATACGACGTTTTATCTGTATGACAACAACTCGCAGAAGCGGGATGCGGATGACACCGAAATGGCTACCATCGAGATCGACGGTTACGACTATATCGGGACATTGTCAATTCCTAGATATGGGCTGGAGCTGCCGGTTATGGCGGACTGGTCCTACGCGGGGTTAAAAATCGCACCTGGGACCTACAGCGGCTCGGTGTGGAGTAACGACCTGGTGATCTGCGGACATAATTACGAGCGTCATTTCGGGTATTTAAAAGACCTTGAGGAGGGCGATACGATCACCTTCACGGATGTGGACGGCAACGTGTTCTACTACGTGGTGGAGGAGGTTCTGACGCTGGAGCCGACGGCCATTGAGGAAATGCTTGATCAGGGCGGAGTTAACTGGGATCTGACCTTATTTACCTGTACGCTGGGCGGGCAGGCGCGCGTGACGGTGCGGTGCAGCCGGGTGGCGATGGTGGAGTCGTGAGGATTTAATTGCGGTATGGCTGAAAAAGAACTGCGGAAGATGAACCGCACTGAGCTGATTGAAATTATTTACGCGCTGCAGCAGAATGAAAAGTCGCTCAGGCGGGAAAATGAAGACCTGCATGAGCAGCTGGAGGATAAGACGATCCGTTTGGAGAAATCCGGTTCGATTGCGGAAGCGGCGCTTGGGCTGAACCATATTTTCGAGGACGCCGAGAAGGCGGC
>JAJPXG010000123.1 GCA_021205565.1 Lachnospiraceae bacterium
ATTGGGAAACAAAGAAGTCTGTTGCGTCCGTCAGGCGAATATCTGCCGGAACCCGGTCTCCGGCTTCCATACGAACAAGGTCGCCAACCACCAGATTATCCGAACACACTTCCTGCCAGATGCCGTCCCGACAGACAGAGACAGTGGTTTGTACCAGTTGGGTCAGGCGGTCGGCAACACGCTTTGCCCGAAGCTCCTGAATCAGCCGTATGATACCGCTCAGAACCAGCATCAGGCTGATGATAAGGACCGAAGAAAGTCCTTGCCCATATTGTTCCGGCATCAGAATATCTGTGAATAACAGGATAACCGCCAACAGGAAAAGAATCACTGTGAAGGGATTGATAAATGCTCTGCGGATGCAGTGCGGAATAGTATTTTCTTTCTTGTTGCTTACCGTCTGCTCATTTTCGCCATATTTTTTCCGATACTGGCGCACTTGCTCCTGAGTCAAGCCCTTTTCACCGGAATGAGTTTTCTCAATGACGGTCGAACAGGAAGCGCAAGCATATTCCCGTATTCGGGGATGGATCATCTCTTTCATGGGTCAAGTCTCCTCACCGCTCAAACTTTGTCGCTCTCATTATAACATAGAAAGCGAAGTTCAAATCTTGCTTTTTTCTTGTTCCTGAGCGTGATAGGAACAGAACGCAAAAAATGCCGCCATACAGGGGGAGAGCTTCTGTACAACGGCATTCATTTAATCCTTCAGTCCGTGCGTTCCCTCCATATTCCTGGCATGCTGCGCCAATTCGCCGGAGAACACCAGCTTCACATAGCAGGATGCTCCCTGCCATCCGGTCAGATCATCGATATGCCCCAGCCGGGTGTAACTCCAGGAGTTTGAGCCGTAAAAGATTACAATCTGATTGCCATTGTACAGGACAATATCTCCAGGCTGCGTTGTCATCTGGCTGAGATTGATGAACCGTGTTTGGGATGAGAAGTACAAACGATGGAAAGAACGCTTTTGACCAGCTGGGTGTAAAAAAGCTGCCGAAGGTCAAAGACCTGAGTGCGGAATACGCCCAGGTACTAACGGAGAAAAAGTCGATTTATGCGGAGTACCGCACCGCCCGGTCAGAGATCAGGAGTATCAGAAAGCACGGCATAATGTAGAGATATTTTTTGAAATGCAACAGGAAGAGCAGAACAGACAACAAGATCAGAAAAAGAAGCCTATCAGATAGTTTTAACCCGGCAGGTTGTCACAACAGAAGTCGTGATGGCCCGCCGGGTTATTTTTTATTCCATGCTATTTTTATATTCTGTTCCCCAATCTTCCATAGCCTTAATTACTGGCCGCATGGATTCACCCATTTCACTGAGGGCGTATTCTACCCGTGGCGGCACCTCCGGGTAGACTGTGCGTGTGATGATTCCATCCTCCTCCATAGAGCGCAGACTGTCCGTCAACACTTTCTGGCTGATTCCTTCCAGGTCACGCCGCAGTTCATTGAACCGCCAGGGACGTGCAAGCAGATTTCTCATAATCAATAATTTCCACTTACTTCCAATCAGAGAAACTGTTGTTGCCACAGGGCAAGCAGGCAACTCATCTTTTGTTTTCATAAAGGATACCTCACATTCTATTTTCTTCTAACATCAAATCCGAATGTTATACTCGAATTATAATGCAGCATTCTATCAAAATCAATAGGCAGAATAGGAAGTTTCTACAGACAACCCGTGGAAACTACATAGGTTACCTTTTTGTGACTATGTAATAAAAAAGGTGCGTACTTGTTTTCAGAACCGGCTCCGATATAATGAAAATTACAGAGAGCAAGACAGCTCCTGAATACAAATACGGAGGTAATCAATAATGGCACTTTCTAATCTGTCTGGATGGAAAAACGAGACATCTGCTGCTTCCTGCGGTACGGCTTGCGGAGCATCGGATAAGCCAGAAGAAAAGCCCGCTGCCTGTGGCTCTGCTTGTGGTGCAGCTGATAAACCGGCTGAAACGCCTGCCGCTTGCGGTTCTGCCTGCGGTGCGTCCGACAAGTAATTTCAACCGTCCAATCACAAACGCCTGGTGGATCGGCACCCGATCAGGCTGTCGGTTCATCAGGCACCTGCGAAACAATATCCGTTCATCGGATTTTACGATATAAACCCAAAGGAGACCATGCTTTATGAAACAGTATTTTTCTTTTCAATGGCATATTACAGACGAATGCGATCAGCGGTGCAAGCACTGCTACATCTTCGCAGGTGAAAACGTCCCCCGGACCTTTTCACTGCATGCTAAGGCATCCGAAAACGTCTGCAAAAAGCTGGACGCTATGAACTGGGAGCAGATGCAGGACACATTTTATAACTGTCTGGACTTTTGTGAGGTGTATCACCGTCTGCCGTATTTTTATATCACCGGCGGTGATCCCATTCTGCACCCGGATTTCTGGAAGCTGCTGGGGCTGATGAAAGAGCATGGCATGAGCCTGACGCAATGTACTTTTTTACGGCGAGGGGAAAGAATTTCTGCCGGGAACTGTTATCCGATGGGCGGGTACAGGTGCTGGGCTACACCCGTTACAAAGAAATGATCCGTCTTTCCGGACGGGCAATTCCCGTTCTCCAGGAGGAGCAGCAAAAATGGACAGACATCATCTTTGAGGAGCAGCCCTATCTCGCTAATGTTTATCCCGGCGATACAAGAAAAATCGGCATCGTTTTTAAAATACGGAATGCCGAAATCGAATACTTTCATCTCGGCGTCAATCCAATTTTCAGGGAGACGTATACGATTGGAAAGGGAACGATCCGGCCGAAGGGGTATCACATCACAGATGCCTGTATCGGCTGTGGAAAATGCATGAAGGTATGTCCGCAAAGAGCAATTGAAAAGGGCAAGCCGAGCGTGATTCATCAGGAACATTGCCTTCACTGCGGCAACTGTTTTGAAAACTGCCCGGTAAAGGCAATCGAAAGATTGGGGTAATATGACACAGGATGAGCGGAGAATTTATTTAATCAGAGTGCTTCTTTCGGAGGAAGCGCAATATCGGGACATAGAAATCCCCACGGATATACAACAGCAGAAGCGGCTCCTGCGGGCGCTGTTCAACGTGCGGATGCCGAGGCCGGTTAGTCAGGAATTTTTGACGGTGCAGGACGTCTATTTACAGGAGGCGACCAGGCAGAAAGGCATTACAAACATTGCAGATCTGACACCGGTTCAGGATGGGATATACCTTTGGCAAGGGGACATCACGACTTTACGCTGTGGCGCTATTGTCAATGCCGCCAATTCGCAAATGCTGGGCTGCTTCTACCCCAACCACGGCTGCATTGACAATGCTATTCATACTTATGCAGGCATACAACTTCGGGCGGCCTGTGCGGAGTTGATGGAGCGCCAGGGACACGAAGAAGAAACCGGCAGAGCAAAGCTCACGCCTGCGTTTAATCTTCCCTGTGACTATGTCATTCATACGGTCGGCCCCATTGTCCACGGCTGGCTGACCAGAAAGGACAGAGAACTGCTTGTTTCCTGTTATCGCTCCTGCCTGGAGCTTGCGGAGCAAAACAATATTAGGAGCATTGCGTTCTGCTGCATCTCCACCGGGGAATTTCATTTCCCGAATGACAAGGCGGCACAGATTGCGGTTAATACCGTGAAGGAATACAAAGAACAAACCCACAGCAAAATCGAGGTAATCTTCAATGTTTTTAAGGACATCGACTTACAAATCTACAGAGAACTCCTTACGGCAGATCGAGCAATTAAAAGCCGCTCTGGACAAAGCAGATGCCGTTGTGATCGGAGCCGGTGCGGGGCTTTCCACATCGGCAGGATTTGTGTATAATGGAGAGCGGTTCAGGAAATATTTTTCTGACTTTGAAGCGAAGTATGGCTTCCACGATATGTACTCCGGCGGGTTCTATCCCTATGACACGCTGGAGGAGCATTGGGCATACTGGAGCCGCTATATCTACGTCAACCGATATGTGGATGCACCAAAACCAGTCTATGAGGAATTGCTCTCCCTGGTAAAGGATAAGGATTATTTCGTCCTGACCACGAATGTGGATCACTGTTTTCAGAAAGCCGGATTTGATAAAAAGCGGCTCTTTTACACACAGGGAGATTACGGTTTGTTCCAATGTTCCGAGCCGTGCCATCAGAAAACCTATGACAACGAAGATGTTATCCGTCAGATGGTAAAGCATCAACGAGATATGAAAATCCCGGCAGAGCTGATTCCCCGCTGTCCGGTCTGCGGCAAGCCAATGACGATGAATCTGCGCAGCGATGATACCTTTGTGGAGGATGAAGGCTGGCATGAGGCGGCAGAACGCTACTCGCTGTTCCTCCGCCGTCATGAAGGAATGCAGACGTTGTTCCTGGAACTTGGAGTCGGCTATAACACGCCGGTGATTATCAAGTACCCCTTCTGGCGTATGACCCATGAAAACAAAAACGCTACTTATGTTTGCCTCAATTATGGGCAGGCTATGGCACCAAATGAAATTACGAAGCGTTCCATCTGTATTGATGGAGACATTCGCCGGGTACTGCTTAATTTGATGAATTGACATTAGTGGAGAAAGGTTTGACGTTCAGCGCAATTGCCATGCTGACTTATAAAACCTTTCGCCCATTCTTAAAGGGAAATAAGTACTATGATTATCAATACCGGGATGCGAACCGATATCCCTGCCTTTTATTCTGAGTGGCTTTGCAACCGTCTGAAAGAAGGATATGTCTGCACCCGAAATCCATACAATCAAAAACAGATTACAAAATACAGCTTGAATCCGGATGTTGTGGATGTAATTGCTTTCTGCACCAAGAACCCAGCACCGATGCTTCCTCATATGGATTTGCTGAAGGCATACGGGCAGTATTGGTTTGTCACCATTACACCTTATGGGAAGGAAATTGAGCCAAATGTTCCGCCAAAGGAGCAGGTCGTGCAGAGCTTTGTGGAACTTTCAAAGATCGTTGGCGCTGACAGTATGGGCTGGCGCTTTGATCCGATTTTCCTGAATGAAACCTATACCATTGAGCGGCATCTGCACGATTTTGAGCAGATAGCAAAATCACTGGCAGGTAGCACGCATACCTGTGTCATCAGCTTCATTGACCTTTATGAAAAAGTTAAGCGCAACTTTCCGGAAGTGCAGACTGTTCCCAGACAAGAGCGATTGTTTCTCGGTGAGGAAATGGTAAAGATTGCAGCCAAATTTGATATGACTGTTAGACCTTGTGCCGAAGGTAATGATCTGGAACGGTTCGGGGCAGATTGCTCCGGCTGTATGACGCTCTCTACCTTTGAAACAGCCATTCATGGCAGATTGAACGCCCCGAAGAAAAAATCTCAGCGTGCGGAATGTGCCTGTATGCTTGGCAACGATGTGGGGCAATACGATACCTGTGGGCATTTCTGCCGCTATTGCTATGCCAATACCTCTGCGGCTGCGGTAAGACAAAATAGAAGTAGGCACGATCCAAAGTCACCGCTTTTGGTGGGAAGGCTTCGTCCGGAGGATGTCGTGCATGAAGCGAAACAGTCCAAATGGCGAGATGAACAACTCTCGTTATTTGACTGGAAGCATGTATGATAAAAGCAGTCTATCTTATACCGATAATCATACGGCAAAGATATGACTGTTTTTATTTTTTTCAGTTCTTTCGCATTGCTTCTCAGCGTTCCGCAGGGCGCTGGATGTCCAGTGGACATCCGTTTAGCGCCGACCGGAGCAGAGCGGAGACGCGTAGCCACCACTCCAGTGGTGTTCTTCAAAAAGGGGATTGGGGATACGCCCCAACAAGCAAAAAACCGTCAGACCGCCGAGAGGCGGAATGGCGGCTTTTTGGGACTTTGTCTATACAAAGTCCCTGCTTGCGACTTGTATCAGGAATTCCTGATAACTACTACAATATGTGTGCCTCAAACGGTTCTGGAGAAACCGTACTGAAAGCTCGTACCACGCTCCTCCTTTAGCTTTACAGTTCCGCCTGATCTGAAAGTTTAATTAGATCCTTTATAACCTCTCCCGCCAGGATCAGACCAGCTACAGATGGAACGAACGCAACACTTCCTGGAATATCTCTTCGCTGCGTACATTTTCGTTTTGTTCCAAGGGGGGGACAGATGCCATGCCGGTTCAGCTTTCATCAGAAAGCCCGGCAAGTTGATATAATTGTTTTTTCGCCTCCGGCGTGATGCCAAGTGTAATTTCCAGCATCCAGAAGAATGCTTTTTCGCGGCTTTGGTATTCCTCCTCCTTCCAGTGAAATACAAAGGGGTCAAGCAGCTGTGAGGCACAGAACAAAAGCTCCACACTTTCCCGCGGATAAGCGGTGGTAAATTCCCCGCTTTTTGTCCCCTGCTCCACAATCGACGTCATGACATCATCAAAACGGGATAATGTGCGGGTAAAGCTCTTCTGATAGAGAACCTCATTTTCCTGCTCACACAGTCCTTCATCCACCATCCATCGGTGAGACAAAAGCTGAATCACCCGCACCAGTTTCTCCACCACAGTGATCGTGTCATTTCCCGCGATCTCTTTCATGGTCTCTTCCTGGCGGTCAATCAGACGATCAATCATCGCGGAAAGGATGTCTTCCTTACTTTTGAAATGATAGTAAAGCGTCCCCTTCGCGATATTGCACTCCTTCATAATGTCCTCAACGGTGGTCTGCGCATAACCCTTTTCATTAAATAACCGCTGCGCGATATCCAGAATCTCATTTTTGCGCTCTTCCGCATCCTTTACGACTCTCATGCCTTCCTCCTTATCGACCGACGGTCGGTTTTCTTAATGCATAATACTTTCTTTCATCCGGATTGTCAAGGCATTTTAGAAATCTTTCATATAATTTTTTTCTGCATCTTTTTTTCACGGATGATTGCGTTTGCATCCTTCCTGACGCCGCCTTTCCTGAACTTCTCCGGCATATCGGAAATGGCAGGCCGCCCGATCGTAGCGCCAAACAGACGCGGGCGGATATAAAGATACGGTCGATACTCTGTACAGACAGTCTGCACATTCACTAAAGATGCGCCTGCTCCTTTGTCATGGAAATGGTCAAGCGCCCTACGGCCAGAAGCCGCAAGCCATTTCGGGCAGCCGCTGTCTTTTCCAAACAGGATACTCGTTCCGCTGACGCCGGGGTGAACCACAACAGCTTCCAGCCCCTCATCGATCAACTCACAGGCATACTGCGCCAGACATAGCTTGGAATAACCATACTGCCGGTTTGCGCTCCCTCCCTCAAATGATAAAAGAGGCTGCACAACTGCTCCACAACCCGCCAAAGAGGAAACATACACGACTCTTGTCTTTTCCGCACGGAATTTA